>JBFOLV010000154.1:0-7373 GCA_040830325.1 Kordiimonas sp.
AGTCTGGTGGCGTAACGGACTTGCTGGGCGGTGAAGGCCTTAAAAACGCTGATCTGACACTGAATGTGAACGCTGACGAATTAACGACATCGGGTTTTGGGGACGTCAATGGCGTCCCGATGGAGCTGTACTGGCGTGAGGATTTTGCCAAAGGCCGGACGGACCAAGATGCTGACACTAGTTTATTAGTGATGAGTGGTTCGCCGGATGAAGATGATATTGCAGCACTTGGTGTTGATATAAGCAGTTATATAGAGGGTAGGACGAGAGCTGAGGCTACCTTCCTTGGTAGGAACCTAAAATTCAGAGTTGGTTATTTCTCGGCTGACGCGTCTGATGCCAAGTTGATGATATCACCTATAGGCTGGTCAAAATCGCCGTCATCACCAGCGTCGATAAATGGCACAATGCTGTTATCAAATGACGGCGTTGAATTAGCCCCGTTGCTGGTCACCGGTGAGGGTGTTGATTTAACAGCGAACTTTAAGTTCGGATCAAGAGATAGCGGTACATACAATGGAAAAGTCACTGCCAATATGCTGGGCAGGAACAAGCTATTGGCAGATATCAGTAAAGTCGAAAACCAGCCCTTAAAAATTATGGCTTCTGGTGAAGTTTTTGATGCAGCGCCGCTTTTAGCACGAACATCAGTCTCTTCCAGCAATGAGAATGTAGCCGAAGATACACAGGAGGAAGTAGACTTTGATCTTCTGCTACATGCAGATACTTTGATTTTACAGAATGGAGAGCAACTTCGTTCTGCTGATCTAAAACTCGTTTTTAAAGGTGGTGAACCGACTGTATTGGACTTTCGGGCAACAGACTCAAACGGCGAAACCTCGGCTTATCTCTCTGTAACGGAATTGGATTTACGCCCACTTAGTGTATCTTCCGGTGATGCTGGTTCTATTTTGAGGGGGCTTGGGCTGTTTGCACATATGCAAGGCGGGTCTTTAGTACTTGAAAGTGAAACGGACAGTTGGGGAGACACTCTTACGCTCAATGGTACTTTGACGGTTAATGAGGCTTCATTAATTTCTAAAAGCAATTTAGATGCTGAAGTGACAGAGGGGGTTATTAGCGGATTAGATGATTACCTTAATGATGGATCTGTTAAGCTGGATGTGACCGAAGTCCCATTTTCATATGTGAATGGTTTGTTGGATATATCAAACCTAAAGGCTAATGGCCCATCGCTCGGCATGACGATGGAAGGGCAAATTCAAACATCAGAGCAGAAGATAAATGTTAACGGCGTAGTCGTACCCGCATACGGACTCAATTCGCTCTTAGGCAAAATTCCATTAGTGGGCTCTTTATTTTCAGGTGGATCTGGTAAAGGACTTTTTGGTGTTACATACCGCGTGAAAGGATCCACTGAGGCCCCCGAAGTATCAGTAAATGCACTTTCAGGATTGGCGCCTGGTTTCCTAAGAATTTTATTTGAGGGTAGAAAAGGAAAAGTCTCTGACGTTGAGGGTACAGAGACTGTAACCGAGAAAGAGCAAAGCTCAGACCTCAAAGAAAAAAGGCAGCAAAGATAATCTCGCTGCCTTTCTGGTAACATGCGCCTATGGCTTTTAGTTGGTTTGCACTAATGCGTGGCGTTTTTTGCCCGCAGAGAGCTTAATTTGACCATCATGAGCAGAAGCAGATGTAATCGCTATATCTTCACCTTCTACTTTTATATCATTTACTTTTGCACCGCCTTGCTTAATCAGTCGCCGCACTTCACCTTTTGATGACCCAAGGCCTGCTTCAAGAAACAACTCAACTACGTTTATACCCGCATCTAGCTTAGCTGCCGCTACACTTACTGTAGGTAAGTCTGCGCCTGCACCACCTTTCTCAAACGTTTCTTTTGCTGTTGCTTCAGCAGCTTTCGCAGCTTCTAAGCCACGACATAATTTTGTTGCTTCATTAGCAAGAATGATTTTGGCCTCATTGATCTCTGATCCTTGAAGGCCCTCGTAGCGCTTAACGTCATCGAGAGGAACTTCTGTGAATAGACGCATAAACTTACCAACGTCCGCATCTTGCGTGTTACGCCAGAATTGCCAGTAATCATAAGCTGGCAAGTGGTCTTCGTTTAGCCAAACAGCCCCAGAAGCAGTTTTGCCCATCTTTTTGCCATCTGCAGTGGTGATGAGAGGAGTGGTTAATCCAAATAGCTGCTGCCCTGATACGCGTCGCGCGAGTTCCATTCCGTTGACAATATTGCCCCACTGGTCTGACCCGCCCATTTGCAGTAAGCAATTGTGACGTTTACCAAGCTCCATAAAGTCATACGCTTGCAGGATCATATAATTGAATTCAAGGAATGTCAGAGGTTGCTCTCTGTCTAACCGAAGTTTAACGCTATCAAAGGTCATCATGCGGTTGATGGTGAAATGTGGGCCAATGTCCCTTAGAAATTCAATGTATTTGAGGCTATCTAACCAGTCTGCGTTGTTGACCATTACTGCGTCTGTCTGCTGGTCGCCAAATGTCAGCAGACGATCAAAAATCGTCCGGATTCCTTTCATGTTATCTTCGATAATTTCAGTGGTCATAAGTTGACGGGATTCATCGCGACCCGAAGGATCACCAATCTTACTAGTACCGCCCCCCATTAGAACAATTGGTTTATGGCCACACTTTTGAAGCCAGCGTAGCATCATGATTTGAACAAGGCTTCCAACATGAAGTGATCGCGCAGTGCAATCAAATCCGATATAGGCGGAAATCGGTCCTTCAGACATTTTTTGGTCCAAGGCTTCTAGATCAGTGGCCTGATGTATAAAATCACGCTCCGTTAGGATCTGAAGAAATTCCGATTTCAAATTTGTCATTATTCTTCCTAGTTCGGCAAATTAAGCATATTAGCAAATTAACTATTTCAAGAGCGGGCTGATGTACCATAGGGTGAGATAAAGACAAAGGCTAAGTCGGCCATTTTTGCGTATTTGTAGGGTATTTTATGTCAGTTTTCGGTGAATCCGGTGAAATTAAGTGTGTTGTGGGGCTAATGAGCGGGACATCAATGGATGGTGTAGACGCAGCAATGATTCTTACCGATGGTGTTAACATAGAGCGGTTGGGCCCGTCGCTTACAGTTTCTTTCCCTGCTGACGTTAGAGAACGAATTAAAGAGGGGCTTAACGTTGCTGCAGGCTGCTCTAGTGCCGATGAAGCGCCGGATAGCATTCGAGCGCTGGAGCAAGAGCTTACGGACTGGAACGCTCATGCTGTAGAAGAAGTACTATCAGTTACAGGGCAAAAACCAAGTGAGGTGGATCTCATTGGTTTCCACGGTCAAACGCTCACACACCGACCGGATAAAGGCTGGACTTGGCAAATTGGTGATGGCGGTAGATTAGCTGGTCGTACAGGCATTGCTGTGGTGAATGACTTTCGTGCGGCGGATGTAGCGGCAGGAGGCGAAGGCGCGCCATTGGTTCCCTTGTATCACGCAGCGCTTTTAAGGCGCGCTCGTAAACACGATACAGTAGCTATCTTAAATATCGGTGGTGTCGCTAATGTAAGTTGGGTGGCTTTTGGAGATGATGAAGAAAACCCGGATATAGTGGCATTTGATACAGGCCCTGGCAATGCAATGCTTGATGACTGGGCGCAGATCCATACAGGAGAACCCTGTGATATTGATGGGAATTTAGCTGCACGGGGAATTAGCCATGAAGAAATTGTTATGGGCATGATGGCGTCACAATATTTCGATGAGATGCCTCCTAAAACTTTGGATAGAGATGATTTCAACATTCAAGCGGTGAGGGGACTTTCTCCAGAGGATGGCTCGGCAACCCTAACTGACTTTGTAGTGGAATCTGTTGTTGCAGCACAAAGCCATTTCCCTAAACCGCCCGAAGCTTGGTATGTTTGCGGAGGCGGCCGACTGAACAATACTCTTATGCGTAGACTGAGGCGACGTTTACCAACTCTTGTGAATCCAGTTGAGAATATTGGATGGCGTGGTGATGCTTTGGAAGCGGAAGCTTTTGCATATCTCGCTGCTCGCTCAGTACGTAGATTACCAATCACCTTACCTTCGACTACAGGCTGCAAAGAACCAATGGCAGGTGGCGTTTTACATCAACCTGCAGGCATAAAAAAACGCCGCTAGGATTGCGGCGTTTTGTAAATCTTTTTGTAGGTATTTAATTAGCCATTCAGTCGCATATTCAAATATGTGTTCACTGATGACATCAAAGCTGGTAGCTCAGATTCAAAGAAGTGATTAGCTCCTTTGATTATATCATGGTCGATTGTAATAGCTTTTTGAGTTTTGAGCTTTTCAACGAGCTTATGAACGGAAATCGGGGTCACCAAATCATCATTATCCGCTTGAACGATCAACCCAGAAGAAGGGCACGGCGCTAGGAATGAGAAGTCATAAAGATTCGCTGGCGGTGCAACAGAAATAAAGCCCTGTATCTCAGGCCTGCGCATAAGAAGTTGCATGCCGATCCATGCACCAAATGAAAAGCCTGCTACCCATGAACCAGTTGCATTTGGGTTCATGGATTGTAGCCAATCGAGCGCAGAAGCTGCGTCAGATAGCTCACCAATACCATTGTCAAACTCGCCCTGACTTCTACCTACACCGCGGAAATTGATGCGGAGTGTCGCAAAGCCGCGCATCGTAAAGGCGTGGAAAAGATAGTAAGCGACCTTATTGTCCATCGTACCGCCATACTGGGGGTGTGGATGAAGGATTAGAGCTACTGGAGAGGTTTCAGTTTTACCTGGCTGGTAACGGCCTTCGAGGCGCCCAGCTGGGCCATTGAAAATAATTTCAGGCATAAAGAGATTCTTTGTTCTGCGCTTATGGTTAAGGTGCGTGGTCGCACAATCACACAATGTTTGCAATGATATACCTAAATTTTACGCTGTTTCGCAAGTAAACTTGGCATAGACTAGCAAAATAGAATTGAATGCTGGTGAAATTGCCCTTATGTGAGCCGTTATGAAAAACAAAGTGTACCTAGATTATAACGCAACATCTCCGATTCGGCCTTCTGTCATTGAAGCTGTAACCACTGCTATGTCAGTGGTGGGTAATCCATCATCAGTACACGCTGCGGGGCGCTCTGCAAAAGCTACTATTGAAGAGGCGCGAAGCAAAGTAGCTGCTCTTGTTGGAAGTCGCCCCCGGGACGTGATGTTCTGTGGAGGCGGAACCGAAGCAAATAATACGGTTATCAACGGGGCAGGCGCGTCTAGCTTGATCGTTTCAGGCATTGAACACGATAGCGTTTTGGCTGCCGCTAAAGTTGCAGGGATACCTGTTTATACAGTGCAAACGAATGTTGATGGTATTGTAGACTTAGGGCAATTGGAGGCTTTGCTTAAAGAGGCTCCTGAACCAGCACTTGTTTCTGTGATGATGGCAAATAATGAAATGGGAGTAATACAACCCGTTCATAAAATCAGAAATTTAACAAAGAGTTATAACGCGAGGTTTCACACCGATGCTATTCAGGCTGCAGGCAAGATCAATATAGACATGCCCTCGCTTGGAGCTGACTACTTAACGCTTTCAAGTCATAAAATTGGTGGCCCACAAGGGCTAGGGGTAGTGATACTTGCACCTACAGCGCCATTAAAACCGCTTGTTGTCGGTGGTGGGCAGGAACTTGGTCGTCGCTCAGGAACTGAGAATGTTGCAGGAATAGCGGGGTTTGGAGTTGCTGCATATGAGGCACTAGTGGGGCTTGCAGGTGCCAAAGCTATGTCTGATATGCGCGATGATTTAGAGCAAAGAATACGTGCTATTAGCAATGAGGCGGTCATAGTAGGAGAAGGGGCAAAAAGACTTCCTAACACTAGCTGCATTGCTATGCCCGGTGTAAAAGGTGAGACGCAAGTTATGCATTTTGACCTAGCAGGAATCTGTTTATCGTCAGGTTCAGCATGCTCGTCAGGTAAGGTGAAAGTGTCTCATGTATTATCCTCAATGGGATATACAGATGAGTTGGCGGAAAGCTCAATCCGTGTATCTCTGGGGTACGATAGCAAGCCTTCGGATGTTGATGCATTCGTTGCGGCATGGAAAGCGCTTTATGAGCGTGTCAGTAAAAAGGCTTAATGCGTGAAACAGCCTGTCTATCTAGATTACCAAGCAACCACACCGCTCGATAAGCGCGTGTTGGATGAAATGATGCCATTTTTTTCTGAAAAATTTGGTAATCCTCATTCAAGTACACATGCTTTTGGTTGGGAAACTGACGCTGCCATTGATGTTGCGCGCGAGAAGGTTGCTAATGTTATTAGCGCACAACCAGAAGAGATAATATTTCTGTCAGGGGCTACCGAGGCAAACAATCTGGTTATTAAAGGTGTGATGGACGTCTGGGGCAAAAAGAAACCACATCTAGTGACAGTTGCTACCGAGCATAAATGTGTGTTGGAAGCAGCCTACTACTGCCAGAGACTTGGTTATAATCTGACTGTCTTGCCGGTCAACACTGAGGGAATGATTGATCTCGAGCAACTAGAAAAGGTGGTAACAGAGCAAACGGCGCTTGTGTCCATTATGGCTGTGAATAACGAGATTGGAGTTATTCAGCCAATGAAGGACATTGGGAAAATTGTGAAAGCTGCCGGGGCTTTACTTCATACAGACGCTGCGCAGGCATACGGTAAAATTGGCTTAGATGTAGATGATATGGCGATCGACTTTATGAGCATCTCAGGACACAAGGTATATGGTCCAAAAGGGGTTGGAGCGCTTTACAAAAGAGCAGGGCGACATACGGCTTTAACTCCGCAGATGTCGGGCGGCGGCCAAGAAAGAGGACTTCGCTCTGGCACCCAAGCTCCCGCTCTTGTTGTCGGCCTAGGTGTGGCAGCAGAGATTAGCCATTCTGAAATGGGGCAGGAGCAAGGTAGATTGGCAAAAATGGCCGACCGTTTTGTTTCAAAGCTTAGCAAAGACTTGCCTGGCCTGGTCCTGAATGGATCCGGAAAAAAAAGATGGTCGGGTAATATCAACCTGAGTTTCCCCGGAATTGATGGCGATTTACTGGTTTCTTCGGTAAGGAACTTAGCCGTTTCAAGCGGCGCCGCATGTGCGTCCGCGGTAAGCGGCCCTTCATATGTACTTGAGGCAATTGGCGTAAGTGAAACTAACGCAAAATCATCACTTCGTATTGGTATTGGACGGTTTACAACCGATGAAGAGTTAGATTTTGCTGCTGACGAGCTTGTTACAGCGATCAACGCGCTCGGAGGGCTAAAGGCATGAGTATGGTCAATATTACTTTCATAAAACCAGATGGTAGCGAAGTTAAGGTAGAGACTGACCCTGATGTATCAGTGCTTCAACTGGCACAGGAGCAAGGCCTTGATATTGAAGGAGCTTGTGAAGGTAATAT
>JBFOLV010000155.1:0-8978 GCA_040830325.1 Kordiimonas sp.
CATTGAAATCTTGTACAGTAGGCTTCTTGGTTTCTTCGATATTTGCAAACACAAAGTCCGGATTATCACAAACAAGACGCCCCCAATGGAACGCCGCCTGGTTCTTTGTTACGGCAACACCGTTTAGTTCAATAGCCCTAATCATTGCTTCTAAAGAAACCGGTATCAGCCCTTGTTGCCAAGCATAACCCGCCATCAACATGTTCGAAAATACAGAATCACCGAGCAAACTAATTGCTATGCGACTAGCATTAATAGCATTGAAATTATCTGTTCCCACAACCGAGCGAAGAGTTTCAACACGCAGATCGGCTTTCATTGTTGCATCGCGGTTAAGGACAAAGTTCCCTGTCGGCAACTCTTCCAAATTGAGTGATATCTTTGTTCTTCCACCAGCGAGAGCTTTCATTGCCTGCGGTCCTGTGGCGACCACCATATCGCAGCCTACAAGAGCATCTGCAGCGCCAGCCTCAATACGCACTTGGTTCAGACTTGAAGGACTATCCGCCAACCGAACATAACTCAGAACAGTGCCACCCTTCTGGGCGAAGCCCATAAAGTCTAGGACACTGCTGCCTTTACCTTCGATGTGCGCAGCCATTGTTATTACTGCACCAATGGTGACAACGCCGGTTCCGCCTACGCCGCCAACCAATAAATTGTACGAACCAACAACGTCTGTGTTTGGCGCTGAAAGCTCCGCCACCTTGGCTTCAAAACCTTCAATTTCACTAGCTTCGCGTTTCCGCAACTCACCACCCTCAATGGTAACAAAACTTGGGCAGAAGCCATTCACGCAGGAGAAGTCCTTGTTGCAACTATGTTGATCAATTTGACGTTTACGTCCTGCGTCTGTTTCACGCGGTACAATTGACAGGCAGTTGGATTGAACTGAACAATCACCACACCCCTCACATACTGCGTGATTAATGAAAGCTCGCTTGGCAGGATCAGGAAACTGACCACGCTTACGGCGACGTCGTTTTTCTGCCGCACAGGTCTGATCATAGACAATGACCGTTACACCCTGAATCTCGCGGCATTCGCGCTGCAGATTATCGAGCTCATCTCTGTGATGAACAATAACACCAGCAGGCCAAACTGTACGACCATACTTTTCAGGTTCATCCGTTAGAATACGTATCCACTCCACGCCCTCAGCGCGCACTTGGGCAGCGATCGCTGGCACTGTAATTTGGCCATCCACTGGCTGACCGCCAGTCATTGCCACCGCATCATTGAACAAAATCTTGTAAGTGATGTTTGTTTTTGCCGCTAGCGCCTGTCGAATTGCTAAATACCCTGAGTGAAAGTATGTACCTTCACCAAGATTCTGGAAAATATGCTCACCACCATTGAAGAGTGAACGTCCCACCCAGTTCACACCCTCACCGCCCATTTGAATAAGCGATTCAGTTTTGCGGTCCATCCAAGACGCCATAAAGTGGCAGCCAATACCAGCAAGGGCTTTACTACCTTCTGGTACTTTCGTTGAACGATTATGAGGACAGCCTGAGCAAAAATACGGCATGCGGCTAATATCAACCATTGGCGCCATTTTATTCTGACTGGCATCAATAGCGTTGACCTCAGCTTCAAAAGAAACATCCATCGCCGTCACCAACCGGGCAGCAACAGCCTTGGCAACCATGTGCGGGCTCAGTTCACCAACCCAAGGCAACAACGGTGAACCATCCTGCAGTTCCTTACCGTAAACGCGAACCTTCGGCGCACCATCATGAGAGAAAATATACTCCTTGATTTGGCTTTCGATAATGCCGCGCTTCTCTTCAACAACAAGGATTTCTTCCTTGCCCTCAAGAAACTCGCACATACCTGAAATTTCAAGCGGCCAGACCATGCCAACTTTGTAAATGCCTATACCGAGCTCTTCGCAGCGCTTTTCGTCAATACCCAGTAAGTCCAAAGCCTCCATCAAGTCGAGATGACCTTTACCGGTCGTCACAATGCCGAAACGCGCCTTCTTGGGGTTGCGTATAGTTTTGTCTATTGGATTAGCGCGCGCAAATGCGAGCACCGCCTCTTTCTTTACAACCATGCGGTTTTCGATCTGCGGCCCAGGCAGATCAGGCCAACGGTAGTGCACGCCTACTTCTGGTATTTCAAAGTCATCAGGCTTTTCAAATGTTGGCAGCGGTGTAACCTCGCAGGATTCTGCGCTCTCCACCGTCTCCGAAATAGCCTTAAAACCTACCCACATACCAGAATAGCGGGAGAGCGCGTAGCCATAGAGACCAAACTCTTCAAATTCTGACACACTTGCAGGGTTCAGGGTCGGCATGAACCAATCCATAAGTGCTACATCTGACTGGTGGGCCATGCTTGACGATACACAGCCATGATCGTCACCAGCCACAACAAGAACACCGCCTTTAGCTGAGGAGCCATAAGCGTTACCATGCTTTAAGGCGTCTGCAGCGCGGTCAACACCTGGGCCTTTGCCGTACCACATGGAGAAAACGCCTTCGACTTTCTTGTCTGGGTCGGTTTCAACCTGTTGGGTTCCAAGAACAGCTGTTGCGCCTAACTCTTCATTGATCGCTGGAAGGAACTTTACTTCAGCTGCCTCTAACAGCTTAGACGCACGCCACATTTCCTGATCAACGCCGCCGAGTGGGGAGCCTCTATACCCACTAACGAAACCCGCGGTATTCAAACCGTCTCTTTTATCCATCTCGGCTTGCATCAACATAATGCGCACTATCGCCTGCGTTCCGGTCAAGAACACACGATCACGCCCTGTTTTGTAACGGTCTTTAAGCTCATAAGAGAGATCAAGTTGGCCCATCGGTATACTCATCTAATTTTAATATGGTCTGACAAATAAAGCGCGCCACACGCCTTACATGCAAATATAACTCAATTTTCATGATATTTTTGTTCATAGACAGCATTATTATGCTATAATTTGAATAATTTATTTCAGTTATTATCAATAAGTGAATGATATTAATCATGATAAACAGTGACGAGATAGACCAAAAAATCATTTCCATATTGAGCACCAATTGCAAATTGAGTTCTCAGCAAATATCTGAGCAAGTTGGCGCTTCTCCTGCCTCTATCTGGCGCAGAGTGAAGGCCCTTGAAGAAGCAGGCATAATTGACAGCTATGAAGCCCAGATTGACTATGAAAAACTCGGGTATGAACTCACAGCTTTTGCGCAAGTTACACTCAACAGACATTCCAGGAACAATGTTGGCCTGTTTGAGCAGGCCGTACATGACATGCCAGAAATATTGAACTGTCACGCTGTTACAGGCCAATCGGACTACATTTTGCAGATTTTAGTTAAAAACATCCGAGACTATGAACTATTCTTAAACGACCGTATCTTTCAACTACCCGGCGTAGAACATGTCCATTCCAGTATATCCATGAAAACAGTAAAAGCTGGACAAAGAAGAAATTCGATCAAACCTTAAACAGGCAACTACAGCTTGCTATTGTTTCCTTGTTCGTTAGCGGCCATAGTCACGCAAAATGGGGAGCAAAAAGAATGAAACTTATAACCGCAATTAGCCTCAACCTGATGACCTGCACAGCGTTAAATGCACAACAGATGTCCGCTGATGAACCCAACAATGTAGGCCCTCTGCCAGCTACAGAGATATATCTCGCGCCCCTATATAAACTAAACAAAAACTATGAAGTGGGCACACCTCAAAACATCACTAACCACAAAGGTTATGACAATCAGCCCTATTTCTTAGCGGACAGCAGTGGCCTTATGTATACTTCAGAAGGCGTCGATGTACGCACTGACATTTGGTTATACTCAATTGAACAATCAGAAAAACGTCAGCTAACTAATACCCCTAACAACAGCGAGTATTCGCCTAAATTGATACCAGATGGTTCAGGCATTTCTGTCATCCGCGAGCGAGAGAACCGAGGCGGGCAACAAGTTTGGCGGTACAGCCACAGTGAAAGCACTGGTGGTAAAGCGCTACTGAACTTGAGTCCAACTGGCTATCATGCATGGGGAGTAGGTACTGATTATCTGGCTGTATTTGTACTGGGTGAACCTTCAACACTCCAGCTTGTAGAACGAAGCACTGGTAAGACAGATATTATCTTCGAAAACATCGGCCGGGGGTTGTTCTCCCTACCAGATGGTAGCGGTTATACCTTCACCGAGCCCCGAGCAGATGATACTGTGCTTGTGTACCACTTCGATATTAAATCACGCGAGGTATTACCGCTCTTTACCTTACCTAAAGGCAATGAATTCTATACAGTAATGAAGAATGAAAATGCCCCTCTTGGCGTTAGCTTTTTATCCGCAAGTGACAGCACAATAGTATACAAGGAAACAGCTTCAGAGGATTGGCAAGAAATTGCTAACTATAGCAATGAAGGCATCACAGGTATCTCGCGACTGGCAGTTAGCCCCAACGGGAAACACATTGCGATTGTGGCAGCTGAGTAAACTGCTGCCACATAAGGAAAGCTATTCGTCGTAGCTGAGCACAACTTTATCTGAAACTGCATAAGATTGACACGTGAGTACGTAACCCGCTTCAACTTCTTCAGGCTCTAAACCTTGATTGAGAACCATTTCCACGTCACCTTCAATCACTTTAGCCCGGCATGTACAACATACACCGCCCTTACAAGCAAAGGGCACATCAAGGCCTTGATCAATAGCCGCATCTAGAATAGCAACTTCCTTATCAACCCTGACGTTGTTCTCGTCACCATTTATCACAAGTGTCATAGCAGCAAGGCCTGTCACTTCCGTTGCGCGCTTAGGTGCAGCTAATTGTTTGCCCTCACTCAAGAATTTTTCAAAGTGAATAGCCTCTTTCGGCAAACCAACTTTCTCTAATGCCCCTACAACACCATCAATCATGGCTTCAGGGCCACACACAAAGGCATGGTCTACCTGATCAACAGGAATGATACGTTCAAATATGCCTGCAACCTTGTTTTCATCAAGGCGTCCCTTGAAGAATTCAACTTCCAAGTCTTCTTGGCTCAAGAAATGCCAATAGCTAAATCGATCCATGAAACGGTTCTTAAGCTGGGCGATTTCATCAAGGAAAATAGTCGAACGCTTCGTGCGATTACCGTAAAATAGCAAGAAACGTGCATTCGGCTCGGTCTCAAGTGTTGTCTTAATGATCGACATAATTGGCGTGATACCACTGCCTGAAGCGAAAGCCACGTAAGTACGTTCTGCTTCCTGCTGTAGATCTACATAAAAATGCCCAGCTGGGGCCAAAACACCTAGCTTG
Source organism: Kordiimonas sp. (assembly GCA_040830325.1). GTDB lineage: Bacteria > Pseudomonadota > Alphaproteobacteria > Sphingomonadales > Kordiimonadaceae > Kordiimonas. The sequence goes on from JBFOLV010000155.1 coordinate 5,263, forward strand.
TCACCAGCCTTAAGGTTTTCGTTCGCATAACTAGAAAATCTGCCACCTTCAACTTTTCGGATAGCAACTTTCAACTCACTATCGGCAACGCTTGAGCAGATGGAATAGGAGCGGCGAATATCTTCGCCGTCAATTTCAGTACGCAAGGTAAGGTGCTGACCTTGGCTATAAGTAAACTCTTCCTTCAGCTCCTTTGGCGCGTCCAAAGTAACGACAACCATTTCAGGAGTATTTTTCTCAACAGAAGATACTGTTAGCTCATGTATTGTATGCATGTGTCAACGTCCGCTTCCGCATCAGGCAAAGCCTATATGCATTTAAAATATTCAAAAGGTTCAAGGCAACTGGTGCAGCGATACATCGCCTTGCACGCTGTTGCGCCAAATTCACTGACTTGTTCTGTTTGTTTTGATCCACACTGAGGACACGCGACAACAGGTGAGACACCGAACAAAGCCGCCTTGCCTGATGGAGCATCACCGCTCGGCGGCGCTATGCCGTATACTCTTAGCTTTTCTCGCGCTTCCGCCGAAATCCAGTCAGTTGTCCAAGCAGGGCTAAGCACCGAATTAACCCTCGTATCAGTAAAGCCGGTAGACACAGAAGCTGCGGTAATAATCTCATTGATGAGCGCCGTAGCCGGGCACCCAGTGTATGTGGGTGTGACATCTATTTCTACCGAGCCACCAGCTCCATCAACACGAGGCACTGCAACGCGCACTGCTCTAACGATACCAAGATCCAATACCGATAGTGCAGGCACTTCAGGGTCCATCACTTCAGACAAAACAGCCCATAGCGCAGCCTCTTCTGAAGAACAGGGCTGCTCTTCAGGGCGCTCCTGTACTGTATTGCCAACAACAGACATCATTACCAGTTAGCACCAGCTGATGAAGGATATGCGCGCTGAAGGTACTGTAGTTCACAAAGAAGCATACCTAGATGCTCACTGTGATGACCATTGTGGCGGCTTCCCATCAAACGTCCCGTTCCTTCTGGTTTTACCAAACCAGCTTGTTCAAGAACCTGATCGAGATCAGCTTCCCAAGATCCACGGAGATCAACTGAAGCGACAGCAACACCTTCTTCTGCAAGAGCGTGTTCTGATTCAATTGTTTCAAACAATTCAGGCACAAAACGCCATAAATCATTGAAACCTTTCTGAACCCGGCGGCTACTTTCTTCTGTTCCCTGCCCCAAACGAATAGTCCATTCGGCAGAAAAACGGCGATGATACGTCACTTCTTTCAATGCTTTACTAGCGAATTCAGAGAGGAATGTATCGCGCGACTTAGTAAGTGCCTCAAGGCGGTGATACTGATACAAGCTGAACATCAACATGCGAGCGATACTCACACCCCAATTATCATTAGGTTGCTCGACTAGCCAATGGTTGCGAAAATCATGCGCGTCCCGCAAATAGGCAAGGTCATCAGCTGTACGACCTTTGCCTTCAACTTCCGCCGCATACCCAAGCAATAGTTCCGCTTGACCAAGAAGGTCCAGCGCCAAATTGGAAGACGCGATATCTAGCTCTAGATTCGGCCCTTTACTAAGCCACTCGCACCAACGCTGACCAAGAACAAGTGCGTCATCACCGAGTCCCAAAACATATTGATATAGAGGGCTAGCCTCTGATTGGTAAACAGCAGCCATCTTACATTTTCCCTACTTCATCGGGAATATCATAAAATGTTGGGTGCCGATAAACCTTCTCGGACGCAGGTCCAAAAAGCGCATCCCCTTCAGCAGGGTCAGATGCGATGATTTGCTTAGCAGGAATGACCCACACACTTTCGCCTTCACTGCGACGCGTATATAGATCACGAGCATTTTCAATTGCCATACGTCCATCTGCAGCATGCACACTGCCTACATGTTTGTGAGATAAACCACGTTTTGAGCGAACAAAAACCTCGTATAGGTCCCAATCAGTTGTCTTTGACATAATATTATCCCTTATTCCGCAGCACGAACAGCAGCGCGTTGTTTCTCAGCATAGGCAGTTGCGGCTTCCCTCACCCATTCACCATCAGCAATTGCTTTACGGCGTGCATCCATACGGTTAGAAGCGCAAGCACCATCACCTTTAACAACAGCCCAAAACTCATCCCAATCAAGCTCACCAAAATCATAGTGTTTGGTTTCCTCGTTCCACTTGATTTGCTCTGGAAGTTTGATCCCAAGAAACTCAGCTTGAGGTACGGTGGCATCCACAAAACGCTGACGAAGTTCATCATTTGAAAAACGCTTAATCTTCCACGCCATATTCTGCGATGAGTGTGCGCTGTCACTGTCCGGCGGACCGAACATCATGAGGGACGGCCAAAACCAACGATCAAAACTGTCCTGTACCATACGCTTTTGCTCGTCAGTGCCCTTCATCATCTCAAGGAGTCCTTCATAACCTTGGCGTTGATGAAAGCTTTCTTCCTTACAAACCTTAATCATCGCACGGGCATAAGGGCCATATGAACAGCGGCATAATGGAATTTGATTTGTGATTGCTGCGCCATCAACAAGCCAGCCAATCGTGCACACATCAGCCCAACTTGTCGTTGGATAGTTGAAGATAGTTGAGTATTTTGCCTTACCTGAATGCAGTTGCTCAAGCATAGTTTCGCGAGAGGTACCCAGTGTTTCAGCAGCGCTATAAAGATACAGACCATGACCTGCCTCATCCTGTACCTTTGCGGTCAGAATAATCTTACGCTTCAAACTCGGCGCTCGTGTTACCCAGCTACCTTCAGGGAGCATCCCCACAATTTCAGAATGAGCATGCTGAGACATCTGACGGACGAGCGTCTTCCTATATGCCTCAGGCATATAGTCTTTAGGCTCTATATATTCGTCAGCATCAATACGTGCCTGAAAGGCGGCTTCACCTTCCTCTTTAGTTGGCATCTTAAGCTTGGCGTCTCTCGCCTTTTCCTCGGCGGTCCGCAAATCAGTCGTATACATGTGTGCTTCCCAACTTCCTATAGATATTACATATGCCTGAACTTGGCCCAACAGGCAGTGATATATACTCGAACTATATAATTAACCGATCAGACGGTCAATTAATTATTAACAAGCGAAACTAAGAGCTATGTTTTACAAATAATTGCTGAAGATTGAGTAAACCCTTATAGTTCCCTCAAGTCGAAAACGCGCTTAGCCTTACCTTCTGAACGAGGAACCCCTCCAGACTCAAGAACTGTCACTTTAGCACTCACACCGAGATTTGATTTAATTGCACTGCTAAGAGCCTCCTCGGCCAGAACTCTTGTTGGGCCACTATCGTTACCAACGGCTGCTTCTGTAACAACAGTTAAGGTATCTAGCCTGCCCTCTCGCCTAAGCTCACAATAATAGTGCGGCGCTAATCTTTCATCTTTACAGATCAAATCTTCTATCTGCATCGGGAATACATTCACCCCACGTACAATCATCATATCATCTGAACGCCCCGTAATACGGGCCATACGTCGCATTGAGCAAGCCGTTGGGGGCAACAAACGTGTGAGGTCACGCGTTCTGTACCTGATGATTGGAAAGGCCTCCTTAGTTAAAGAGGTAAAGACAAGCTCCCCTTCCTCACCATCGGGCAACACCTCACCTGTCTCAGGATTAATTATTTCGGGGTAGAAATGATCCTCCCACAAGGTCAAACCATCCTGAGTGCTTGCAAATTCCTGCCCAACACCAGGACCAATCACCTCGGAAAGTCCGTA
>JBFOLV010000156.1:0-6929 GCA_040830325.1 Kordiimonas sp.
ATTATATTGACCGGGGTTTTCATTCTCGCGAAGTGATTGAGGCACTGTTGACGCTTGAGTTGCCGGATGTGGAAGTTGTTTGCCTTGCTGGTAACCATGAAGACATGTTGCTTAATTTTCTCGATGACCCAGCGAACGGCCAGCTTTGGCTAGGGGTTGGTGGGCTTGCTGCACTCGCGAGCTACGGTGTGTATGTGGCAGAAGACAGTGATGTTGACGCGCTCGTGCAGGCATCACATGAGCTGAAGGCAAAAATGCCCAAAAGTCATTTGGCATTTCTGCAAGGCTTGAAAGAAGATTACCAAATTGGTGACTATTATTTTGTGCATGCTGGTTTGCGGCCGGATGTGCCGCTTGTGGCGCAGCGCCGTGAAGACAAGCTTGGTATTAGGCGTGAGTTTACGAAGTCAGGCTTTGATTTTGGCTTCAAGATTGTGCACGGCCACACAGGTGTGCGCCAGCCAGAGAATCGCTCTAACAGAATTGCTGTTGATACGGGCGCGTTCGCAACCGGTATTTTAACTGCCGTTGTGTTACAAAATGATGGTGTTTCCTTCATTTCCACGTGATGTGCGTCACGAAAATGTGACATGGAAGCAACAGCTGCTAAGATAATAAAAATTATAGACTTTTTTAGCTTTTTAAATTAATAAATAGGCTAAAGCTTCTGTGTATTTTGATGAAGTAATTCGTTTTGTAAGTGTTTCTTGTCGTTCAGTAGTATCTGTCGAAAATAAGATTATTGGGGTATACACCATGAAAACTCGGGCTCTGGCACATGCAGCGGTGGCGCTGTTTAGTACAACAATGATAGTCCCAGCAGCGTTTGCACAGCAAACTGCAGATGCACCGTTAACAGCAATTTATGATAAGCCACGCGCTGATTATGATGCTCCCGGTATCCGCTCAGGCGGGTTTATGTTCAAGCCATCAGTGACAGCTGAAGGTAAGTTTGATTCGAATATCTACGCAACAGATACAGCTACTGCCCCTGACGTTGATGATTTTGTAGCTATCATCAAGCCTTCGCTTAAGCTTGATTCGAATTGGAATAATCATTCACTATCGCTTTTCGCTGATGCGGCAATTGCAAAATATTCCGACAATGGCGGCGAAGATTACGAAGACATTAATCTTGGTGCTAACACGCGATTTGATATTTCACGCGGCACGAACATTACCGCGGACCTCACATACTCCAGCGGTCACGAAGACCGTGGTTCAGCAGAGCCAAGTTCACCGGTTGAGCCAACGACATTTAACCTCTTTAAGGCTGCTGTTGGTTTCAAGCGTGATGAAGGTAAGATGTCATTCGCTGTAAACGGTGATTACACCAAGCAAGATTTTGACAATATTGCGCTCGGCAGTGGCGGTAACATCCGTAACGATGACCGTGACCGTGAAACAGTGAATGGTTCTGTTCGCATCGGTTATCATATGACAGATGAATATGAAGCCTTTGCTAAAATGACGCTCACTAAAGTGAACTATACCAACCCTGCAGATAAGGGTGATACGTTCCGGGATAACGATGGCTGGGATGTTGTTGGTGGTACAGCGTTTAAGCTTACCGGCACAGCTGAAGGTGAAGTTTTTGTTGGTTACGTGAAGCGTGACTATGACGCAAAAAGCTTGCAAGTTGGTAACATCTCAGATTTCAAGTTTGGTGCGTCTATCCTTTGGGCACCAACAGGTCTGACATCAGCACGTTTCGCTGTTAGCCGCGATGTTGTTGAGACATCACTTGCTGATAATGCAGGTACGCAGGCGGCTGGTATTCTGTCGACGCTTTATTCTGTTGATATTCAGCATGAATTGCAGCGTAACCTTCTTTTGAATGCGAAAGCTTCCTACACGAAGATGAACTTCGGCGGCATTGCGCGTGATGACGATCTTGTGGATCTTGGCTTAGGTGCAAAATATCTTCTTAACCGGAACTTCTCGCTTACTGCAGATTATAAATATGCGAAGCGTGACGCAGAAGAAACTGGTGTTGCTAATCTAAACCAAGATTATAAACGCCACACTTTCATTGTAGGCCTTAAAGCACAATGGTAATTATTTGACCCAAAAGCAGCATCTGATGCTATAATTGGGTCAAATTAACATTGTGGAAGTTCTGTTGTTATGAATATGAGACTTGTACTCATGCAATTTTTGACAGCGATCGGTTTCTCGGTCGCTGTTTTTGCTCAAGATAGTGACGTTGCTCAGTATGAACTTGGTCCTGGTGATCAAGTTAAAGTTACTGTTTACGGTGAAGAAGACCTTTCCGGTGAATTTGAAATTGATGGGCAGGGTAAAATCGCTATGCCATTGATTGGCGCTGTAACCGTTGGTGGCAGACGTATGGATGACGCTGAGGCGCTCATTCGTGATCTACTATTGGACGGATACCTTGTGACACCGCGCGTAAGTGTTGAGGTGATGAACTACCGGCCCTTCTACATTCTCGGCGAAGTAGATCAACCAGGCAGTTATCCGTATGTGAATGATATGACAGTATTGAACGCTGTTGCTCTTGCGTCTGGTTTCACATATCGGGCAAATAAGAAAAAAATTGAAATTACGCGCAAAATTGACGGCGTAGAACAGAAGATAACAGTGGATGCGACGGCAAAGGTATTACCGGGTGACATTATTCGTATCGACGAACGTTTCTTCTAGTTCCTCCTTTTCAGGCAAATACCATGTATGACAATCATCCAAATTCGGATTTCAAGGCACCTCAGGTAGTTGGAGGCATGCCAGAAGATGAAGATGTTATCGATATCCGCGCGCTGTTAACAACATTGTGGCGCCGCAAATGGGTGATCGTGAACACTGCCATATTCCTAGTGGTACTTGCTTTGATCATCGTGGTGCAGTTAACACCGCGTTATACTGCTGAAAGTCTGCTGGCAATTGAATCGCGCCAGAACAGCGTTGTTGATCTGGAAGCCGTTATGTCCGGTCTGGGTACAGACGTAGCAGCCATTAAAACAGAGATTGATGTCCTTCAGTCACGTCGGTTAGGCGGGAAGCTGGTTGATACGCTTAATCTTACGCGTGATCCAGAATTTAACGTTGAGCTTAATACGAAGAAGAGTTTGCTGAGTTATCTCAATCCTTTGACCTATTTGCCTACTGCCTGGTCTGACGCAATATTGGGCCGAAAGGTGGATGCGCGCTCAGAAGAGGAAAAAGCCGAAGCGACGCGCGCTAAAGTTATCGACGCTGTTCTGTCTAAATTATCCATCAGCAATCCTGCGCGTTCGTATAGTTTGCGGATTGCGTTTGAATCAACAGATCCACGAAAAGCAGCACTACTGGCTAACACCCTATCAGAGCTTTATCTGACTGATCAGCTTGAAGTGAAGTTTGAAGCAACACAGCGTGCAAACGAATGGCTTAATGAACGGGTTTTTGCTCTGCGCGAGAATGTACGTGCTTCGGAGCAAGCAGCCCAAAAATTTCGTGAAGAAAATCAACTTATTCAAACCCGTTCCGCTGGCTCAGTGAATGAACAGCAACTTGCTCAGTTGAATTCTCAGCTTGTAGATGCTCGTACGGACCTTGCTAGGGCCCAGGCTCGCCAGCAACAAGTGGCACAAGTTGCGGCTAATGGCGAGATTGCAGGATCAGGCCTTTTGGAGGTGATCCAGTCACCGCTGATCCAGCGCCTTAAAGAGCAGGAATCAGAAGTTCAACGTAATCGCGCAGAGCTTGCTACGCGTTACGGCCCCAAACACCCACGTATGATTAATGTGCAGGCCGAATATGCCGATATCCAGTCTAAAATCGAGATTGAAATCGGGAAAATTGTAGCGGGTATTAGCGGTGAAGCAGAGGTTGCGGCTATTCGTGTACGCACACTCGAGCAAAATATGGCGGGCCTTAAACAAGAAAGCTTCAGTGTGAGCCGCGCGCAAGTGCAAATGCGAGAACTGGACCGAGAAGCTGAAGCTAACAGGCTTTTACTGCAAACCTTTTTGAACAGATTTAAGGAAACGTCCAGCCAAGACGGGATGCAGCAAGCTGACGCCCGTATTATTTCACAGGCTGATGTGCCAACAGAAGCGTCCTTTCCGAAGAAGAAGTTAATTATTCTCCTCGTAGGCTTTGCTGGTGTGGGGATTGGCGTCGGTTTGGCGTTTTTACTTGAAGCGCTTGATAATGGTTACCGTAACTTCGACCAATTACGCCAAGATATGGGGCTGCGCGGCCTTGGCATGATACCATTGGTTGGGAAAACAGTTTTGAAGGACAGTGGGCCTGAAGGCTATTTGATATCTAAACCTACTTCTTCCTTCTCTGAAGCGCACAGAAATATTCACGCGTCACTCATGTTTGCTGGCAGCACGGGCATTGTGCCGCGTGTGCTCGCGGTTACTTCATCTGTGCCTGGCGAAGGTAAATCAACAGCTACAATTTGTTTGGCCCATACACTTGGTCGGTCTGGTTTGAAGGTACTAGTGGTTGAAGCGGATATGCGGCGACCAGTAATGCGTAAACGTATGAATATTGACCGCAAGTTTGCCTGCTTGAATGACGTGCTTGATGGTTCAGCCGTTGAGAATGGTGCTAAAATTTACCAAGATGAGATATCTGGCATTCATGCCTTGTGGGCTGATAAGGAAGATGATCCTCAGCGACTGTTTAACTCGGAGGCATTCGCAAACTTCGTTAAAGAGGCACGTACTCAGTATGATCTTGTGCTAATCGATACGCCGCCTGTACTGGCAGTGTCAGATGTAATGGTAGCCTCCAAACAAGCCGATGCCCTTATGTTTGCTGTTCAATGGGAAAAAACGGCAAAAACTATTGTCAAATCTGCGATAAAACAGATTCAACAAACAGATTGTCAGGTTGCGGGTGCTATTTTAACGCAAGTGGATATCAAGCGTCACCAAGGTTATGGTTACGGTGATCAAGGGTATTATTACGGCACCAAGAGTGGTTATTACACTAATTAGATAAAGAGCCTAAACATGAAGAATCTGTCTGGTAAGATATTACCAATCTTTATGCTCTTATCTTCGATCCTTTTGCTTTACATAGGGGTGCCCAGATTTTTGGCAGAGCTAATGCTTGTGCCGGGAACCCCTATTTACGAACGCACTAATCTTGGTGAACAAGTATCCGATGAAGAACTTGACGTGCTTCAGGAATCTCGTGAGCAGGCTATTTCATTTGTTGACCACCCAAAAGCATACCATCAATTAGGTTTGGTTTTTTTACTGCGTGCACAAAGAGCTGAGAATGCGTCTGAACGGATCATGCATGCGGAGACGGCTATAGATAAGCTCAATACCAGTCTTCAGTTGGCGCCTGTAAACACATTCGCATGGGCACGTTTGGCGACAGCATATATGCTGGTTGGCCCAGAGAACAATGATAAGGCCGTAGAGGCTTGGCGCACATCGGTTGCACTAGCCCGTTTTGAACCATTCCTGTTTTTATCGCGGAATCATATTGGCATTAGCCTTTACAATAACTTGAACGAAGAAGACCGAGAGAAACTCAAGGAACAGATAGACCTCACCTATGATTGGAATAGAGGTCAGCTACGCAGCTATGCCCGTCAATATGATTTGGTAAATTGGGTAGCCTTTTTGCTCCATGGCCAGCTTGAGAAGGTTGAATGGATACGCGCCAAATAATGGCTGTGTTCGACTATTTATTTAGCTAAGAATTCTTCAAAACGTTTCATGGTTTTGTCACCCAAGCTTTCAATAAGAGGGGTTAACTGCTTTTCAAGTGGTTTCCACTGTTCCATGCCTTTGGTATAAATAGGTTGCCTAACTTGCTCGCTACTTGCGGTTCTTACCGCACGTTTGTTCTCAAAGAAGCGCAGGCAGTTTTCTTCGAAATCTAAGCCCATTCTTTTGAACAGGTTTTTTACCGTTTTTTCGGTATTTCGTATCATGTCTTCATATTGCACACAGGTTACTTTGCCCGGTAAAACTCTATCCCAGTGATCCATAATATCGAGATAGCCATTATAGCAGGTGGCGATATCCTCGAGACTATAACTCCACTCATGGCCTGCGGCGAAATGTTGCCGGTAACAGCTGTACCCACAATCAAGTGGGTTGCGTCTAGCGTCTATAATGATTGCCTGAGGCAGTATTTTGTGGATAAGGCCCACGCGCTCATAGTTAGGTGGAAGCTTGTCTATAAAGTACGGTTTATCCGTGCGGTAAATAGCTGTTTCGTCGATATATGCTTGGCCAAAATGCGCGAGTTCGTTAGCGGTAAACCTCTTTAGGGAGTGTGGATATTTCTCCTTAAACTGCCTGCCGCCTTGTATTGAAATACGGCGTTCCAGTTTCGGGAGTGTAGTGAGCTCCATTGTTCCTTCAATTTCACTGTGGCTTGCTAGGATTTGCTCGATAAGAGTAGAGCCAGAACGAGGCAGTCCAAGGATAAAGATAGGAGTAGGCCCTTTAGGTAAATCTACCGCTTGCGCGCTCAGCAAAGCCTCCTTGAAGTTTGCCGATAAGCTTTTCACAAACGCCTTGTGTTTTTCAGCATTAAAACTGGTGTTAGGGCGAATGTTATTTGCGTGTTTGTACCATTTAAAGGCAGCAACCATGTCACCTTGGTTTTCAAAGGCCTTGCCAAGGGCAAAAGCGGCTTGGCAGCTTTGTGCCGGGTCGTCGGCGCTTTCTGCAAGGCTTTGCATTGAGGATATTTCATTTGCGGTAAATTCGTAATTTTTTAAGTCTGCGAGGCCCCACCAGCCAGCACCATTGCCTGGCGTGTGCTTGATGCAGGCTTGATAGGCGGCTTCGCTTTCCGCTCGGCGCCCTAGGATCTTCAGCGCGTGGCCCCGTAGTAAATCAATTTTGCCTAGTTCAGTGTCAGTCGTATCCAGACATGCAGCGGATTTTTCGGCCGCTTCCAATGACAGATCGTGTCGCCCGATATGGCCTTGAATACGGCTA
>JBFOLV010000157.1:0-3894 GCA_040830325.1 Kordiimonas sp.
AAGCGTGTCGAAATTGCTGGAATTCAAGCGATTAATGAGCTTGGCTCACTTGATGACGTCGAGAGTTATTCCATTAGGGCTGGACGCTGGGATCCTGCACTTGCAGAAGTTACTTTCCAGTTGGTGAACGAGGAAGAAAGGGACTTTAATCAAGACGAGTTTATTCGTCTCTGGCGTGATAAATTGGGCGAAGTCACTGAGGTTAGATCGTTAGTCTTCGAGTATCTTGCGGGGCCGGGTAGCTACGGTGTTTACGTTGGGATGAGGCATAACTCAAATGCCGTTGTAGAAGAGGCAGCTATGGAGTTAGCTGCGGTTTTCAAAACCTACGACGGTATGGTCGATGTTACAGATGGTCTAGCACAAGGTAAGAAGCAGCTTCGGTATACTTTAACTGACGAAGCTAAGTCTCTTGGTTTTACTGAAAACGAACTTGGTCGCCAGCTAAGGGCAGCATTCTTTGGCGCAGAAGCGCTGCGAATGCTCCGTGATAGCAACCAAGTGAAAGTATGGGTGCGCTTACCAATGGATGAGCGTAACTCATTGAAGGACCTTGATGATTTTGTGGTTCGTTCTCCGGCTGGTATTGAGCTGCCACTCGCCCAAGCGGCAAACATAGAGTATTCTCGGACCTTTAAGGATATTGACCGTGAAGATGGGCGTCGCAATATTTATGTTGGTGGTGAGATGGACCCTGTGGTCGGGAGCGAGAGCCAGATAAAACGGGAACTGACAGATAAAATTCTACCTGCCTTAAGAGAAAAATATCCAGGTTTAGATGCCGAACTGCGTAGTAGTTTTAGTCGTCGTAGCGGGAATACCCCAATGAGTGTGATAGGGACGGGTCTCGCAGTAGTAAGCGCAGTAGTATTTGCTTTAATGGCATCGTTGTTTCGCAGTTATGTACAGGGCTTTATCGTCATTATGACAATACCTTACTGTGTTGCTGCCGCGGTATTTGGGCACATTGTTTTAGGGTATAGTCTCACTGCCAATAGTATGTTCGGGATTATTGCGCTCGCAGGCATGGTCGTTAATGGTTCTTTGGTTTTAACAACCCGAATGAATGACCTGATTTCAAAGGGCGTAGATTACCGCGAGGCCTTGATTAAAGGGACACTCAGTCGTTTTCGGCCGATCGTGCTGACGGCAATAACAACAACGGTTGGGTTGATGCCAATGTTGTTTGAAACGTCGGTTCAGGCGCTGTTTTTGGTGCCTCTAGCGATAGCTCTGAGCTTTGGAACGGTCGTTTCAATTTTTGTGGTGCTCATGCTGATTCCAGCTTTTCATGCAATTCATCAAGACTTTCTGGTTAAGAGGCATAAAACAGCAGCAATACCTGCTGAATAGTTGATTAATTCTCACTGTCACCTTGCACTGCCTACTGATGTGTAGACAGTGCTTTTTTTGTGCCCTATGTGTGCCTCTAGTGAGTTTTACAAGACTTTACCCCTGGCAATCAGCAGGCTAAAACAAGCATCATATTTTATGATGTTTATTTCAATGACTGGACCCACCATGGAATTTGCTGTTTCTTTTGACGATATCACTGCTGCTGCGAAACGAATTGAAGGTTTGGCGGTTGAAACACCGCTCCTTGAAAACGCTTTGCTGAACGAACGTGTTGGTGGGCGTGTGTTGTTGAAGGCGGAAACATTACAGCGTGTGGGCGCATTCAAGTTTCGCGGTGCCTACAATCGTTTGTCAGAGCTGAGTGACGAGGAAAAGAAAAAGGGTGTGGTGGCTTGGTCGTCCGGTAACCATGCCCAGGGTGTAGCCGCAGCAGCAGGGCTTCTTGGCATTGAAGCGACCATTATTATGCCGGAAGATTCCCCTAAGATTAAAGTCGATAACACCAAAGCTTATGGGGCTACCATTCGTTTCTACGATAGATATACAGAAAGCCGCGAAGAAATCGGCTACCAGATGTCGAGGGACACGGGCGCAACCCTGGTCCCGTCCTATGATGACCCATACATCATTGCAGGGCAGGGCACCACGGGGCTTGAGTTGGTGGCGCAAGCCGAAGCAAAAGGTGTTGATCTTGATGCGGTGTTTGTTCCGTGTGGCGGCGGTGGTCTTACCTCGGGCACTTCAATGGCTGTGCGTACTCAAAAGCCTGATACTAAATTCTATGCCGTTGAACCGGAAGATTTTGATGATACCGCGCGGTCGTTTGCTTCAGGAAATCAGGAAAAAATTGATCCAACCAAGAAATCAATCTGTGATTCACTCCTGTCACCTTATCCTGGTGAACTAACACTACCCATCATGCGTAAGTATGTGGATGAGGTGCTTACTATCTCAGATGATGAAGCCCGCGCGGCGGTAAAATATGCTTGGGAAAAACTTAAACTGGTTGTTGAACCAGGCGGTGCAGCTGGTCTAGCTGCGGTTTTAGCAGGTAAGATCGACTGTAAGGGCAAAACCATTGCCGTTATTCTAAGTGGTGGCAACGTTGATGCCGCCATGTTTGAAGAGTGCCTAAGAAGTTAGACTACCTACCCAGACGGCATAACCTCCAGCTGAATATTTGATATAAAGTACGCTCCGCTCTTTTTTTTAAGGGACAGAGAGGCTCGACCGCGCTTGGCTTGTGAGACGTTTCTTTGAAATGCTTGCCGATTTTGAGGGTTATTCTATAAGAATAATTTGACAATGAGAATCATTATTAATATCAAATGACGAATCTTGATCAAACGATCAATTGTGTAATTTTTGTCAAACTTGCTTGGATTAATCGATGAAAGTGTCTCTTCAGAGTTCAGCGTTCGCTCTTTCTCTTGCCGTTTCTGGTGCTGCGTATGCAGCAGATGAAGAAACTGGTGATGGTGTTGTTGAAGAAATAGTTGTTACAGGACAAGTATCTAATTTTGGTGCCACCAAGTCATCTATCCCAATTCTGGAGACAGCGCGCTCTGTTACAGTAATAGATTCTGCCGAGTTCCTTGAGCGCGGATCACTTACCCTCGATGACACTCTGAATTATACCGCTGGTGTTGTTGGGGATACTTTTGGCTTTTCAACCCGTGGTGATTTCCCAAGGGTGAGGGGGCTGGACGTACCGGAGTATCTTGACAATGTTCAAGTGTTGTTTGGCAATTACAACAATACGCGCTCGGATATATATGCGTTGGAGCAAGTTGAGGTTCTGAAAGGGCCAGCATCTGTACTATATGGGCAGGGCTCACCTGGGGGGATATTAAATACTGTCAGCAAGCGAGCTGGCCGTGAAAACCTTGGCCGAGAAATTGTGTTGGATTACGGCACGCACGATAGAAAGCAAATTGCGGCAGATCTAGGTTTTGATCTGTCTGGTAACGGCAACCTAACGGGCCGTTTAGTGGCGCTATACCGTGATAGTGGTACGCAGATTGATCATGTTGATGACAATGCTCTTGTCCTTGCGCCGTCACTTACGTTTCAAAATGATCAAACAACAATCACGGCTCTTGTAAATTACACTGATAGGTCAAGTGATACTGCGCATCAGTTTTTACCTCTTTCTGTAACAGGGTGTGGCAGCGATAAGGTACAAATTTCTGAAGCTAATGTATGCGCTGGTGCTAGCGGCAGAGAAGTTGACGCTTCGCTTTATGTTGGTCAGCCTGATTTCAACACATATGACACTGAATCTATCTCAGCTACAGTATTTGTTGAGCAGGTGATAAGTGATGTGTTTACCTTTGAAGCTACTGCACGTTACCGCGACAACGAAGCTGATTATAAACAGACTTGGGTCGCTTTCCTCGGCGATGGAAATCCGAGGACATTGCCGGACGGAACCGCTGTTTCTCGAAGCTGGTACGATGCACCAGCAAGTTCCGAGCAGTTTGCGGTAGATGCTCGATTGAGGGCAATGTTTGATACTGGGGCTTTTACTCATGAAAT
>JBFOLV010000158.1:0-3749 GCA_040830325.1 Kordiimonas sp.
AAAGCGACAGTTTTGAAGCTTATCAAGCTAAAGGTGGCCTCTATGAGTTGTATGTAGAAACAGCTCTTGAGCAGCGCCTAAGTAAACGCTGGATACTGAAAGCAAGCGCACGTTTGTCAGACTTGCGCGGAAACGCTGCAAAAAGTCCTATCGTCAGGGGAGCAGGTGGGTCCAATAGCCAGTTATCGGCTTTCTTGGCTGCCGTCTGGCTGTTTTAGCGGGAACCTTTCTCTCGCTGAAACGTATGTGCTGCTGCACTGAAAGCTTTAAATATAGCTTTTGATTGAGCGTTTTCCCATGCGAGCCACTCAGGGTGCCATTGAACTGCCAACGCAAAGCCTTTGGCGCTTTTAACAGAAACAGCTTCAACCGTTGAATCATCAGCTGTTGCTTCAATTCTGAGCTGTTCTGCAACTCTGTTGATGCCTTGGCCGTGTAACGAATTGACCATAAACTCTTTATTGGAGACGATTTTTTCCAGCATGCCGCCGTTTTTAACAGTTACTCTGTGTGAAGGCCCATATTGTACATTGAGTGGCATATCGCCATCCTCCTGATGATCGATGCGCCCGGGAACCTCATGAAGGCGAGGATGTAGGCTTCCTCCTAGGGCAACGTTTATTTCTTGAAGTCCTCGGCATATACCGAGAATTGGCATGCCTAGGTCTATGGCCTTAGGGATGAAATGCAGCGTATTTTTATCCCGTGTAGGGTCTTGAAGTTCGTTGGTAGGAGCAGGGCTTTCACCGTAATGATGTCTTTCGATGTTGCTATACCCTCCAGTGAACAACATAGCATCTGCAAAGCCTGCAATTTCCTCAATGGCCAAAGGTTCAGATAGAGATGGCACAAGAACTGGGGTCAAATCCGTGCAACGCCTTAGGGCCTCAATATATTTGTCGCCTGCTTGATGGTATAAATGTGCTCCTTGCTGCTTAATATCACATACTACGGCGACTACGGGGTTCATAAGGGGTCCTCTATATTATGCACATCTTGTGTTTGCGGCTTGGGGCCAAATATTTGCATAACTATATTAAGTTCTTTTGGAGTGTATCAACAGTCCAACAAACCCAAGTGGCAATAACTGCTAAACCGGCCTAAAATGTTAAGCCTAATGAAGTTTTACTCGCAAAGCTTAATGGAACAGGCCTGTAATTTGCAGTTTTACGATTTGTTTCCCATTGGTATGGTAAATGCATAGTTGTTTCGCTAATAGATGTTAAACTAAAAGTTGAAATGATTATCTTTATTGGGGATTGATGTCCGCTTATGCGTATCAGAGACGACCTACATGATGACCACCTTCCAGACACTTATTATCGGGCCACATGCACCGATCTAGAACCGTTTCGCAGGCTTGAAGGGAGTGTTCAAGCTCAGGTGTGTGTTGTTGGTGGCGGCGTGAGTGGCGTTTCCGTTGCTCTTGAGCTTGCTGAACGTGGTTACTCTGTTGCTCTTGTTGAGCAAAATTATATTGGTTGGGGCGCAAGTGGCCGTAGCGGTGGACAGATTTTAACTGGTCCGACTAATTTTGCACGGTATGAAGCTTCCTTTGGGGCAGATAACGCTAAAGCGGCGTGGGCTATGAGTGTAGAAGGCGCTGGTATTGTTAAAGATAGAGTAAAAAAATACTCCATTGATTGCGATCTTAAGTGGGGTGGAGTTGAAATTGCTCGGACAGTTTCAGAGGACGCTGGCTTACAGGCCAAAGCAGCATCGCTCAAGCTATATAATCAATCGCCAAATCTCAGGTACTTAGGTCAAGACACGATAGGGCAATATATCAACTCTGATCGTGTTACCAGTGGCTTGTACCGGAGCGATTGGGGGCGCTGCCATCCTCTGAATTTGGTTCGGCAGGAAGCAAGAGTTGCTGAACGTCTTGGGGCAAAAATATATGAAGACGCTCGCGTTAGTGGGATCGATTTTGGGGAGTCGGTCGTTGTCGATACAGGGCATGGAAAAGTAACGGCAGAAACCGTTGTTTTAGCGGGAAATGCGTACTTAGGCCCTTTGGTTCCTGAGTTAACAGAAAAGTTTACTGCAGTTGGCACTTATTTAATGGCGACTGAGCCTTTGGAAGACGATTTAGCAAGAAATATTCTTCCTGAGAATTATATGATCCGCGCTCAAGGCGATGAGCCTGTGTATTTGCACTTAACACCTGACAATCGTGTATTGTTTGGAGCCTTAAACTCCCACACGGGGAAGCACCCCAGGAAATTAGCAAAAGCGTTAACGCATAAAATGCACTCGTTGCTTCCTGAGTTGGAGGGAGTGAACTGTGAAATAGCTTGGGGAGTTTTTATTGGTGTAGGTGAGGCGAATATCCCCCAAATTGGGAAATTGGCTGAGAATGTTCTTTATGCTCAAGCCTATACTGGCCGAGGCGTTGCAGATGCGCACTTAGCAGGGCGGCTTATTGGGGAGGTGTTTGACGGTGATGATCGTCGTTTGAGAATTCTTTCTGACGTTGAGCACCCAGTGTGCCGGAGAAAAGGACTTTTCGGTCGTTCTATTGATATTGTGAGCCAAGCTTTTTCTTTTTCCAGTAAAGCTTCTTAGGGTGGTTGTTTAGGCTATTCTACTATTGAATTAAGATTGCAATTTACCACATTGAGAGAAGTCGTAGTTAAGAGTGATAGCCGAATGGTACGGAAAACGATGAACAAAGTCATGCCTGCTACCCGTGTGGGTAGGCTAGCGCTCGGTATACTTTGTATAATTGGCGGTGTCTTAGGTTTCTTGCCTGTTCTAGGGTTTTGGATGATCCCGCTTGGCTTGTTAATCTTGTCGGTTGATTTTCCTGTAGTACGCCGCTTCCGTCGAAATCAAGAAATTCGCTTTGGACGTTGGTGGCAGGAGCGAAAAGCGAGGCAGAAATAAATCGATAAGCAAGTTCAATCAATGTGATTTATGATTGGACAAAATGTCGCACTGGGTTATAGAAAAGAAAAATCGCGAGCTCCTGGTGAGCAGCATTCTGAATTTCTTGGCTTAGGAGTGAGATGATGGAAATTGATGAGCAGAAGAAGACCTACGATGGTTTTATCAAAATAAGTGTTCGTTCTACGATCGCTATCGTTTTGGTAATGGCTTTCTTGGCAGCTTTTGTAGCTTAAGCCTTATTGAATACAAAAAAACGGCGCTTGAGGCGTCGTTTTTTTGTGCACTATGCCTTAGTGTTTAGGGAAATAAGTTAGCTCGTATTTTCCTTCGATGAGATTTCCAAATAGTTCATCTACCTCTGGGTGATTTACCGGCTCATCAGAATCATCAGGAAGCAAGTTTTGTTGCGATACATAAGCTTCATAACTTGAATCATCATTCTCTGCGAAAATATGATAAAAGGGCTGATCTTTTTCTGGGCGGATCTCCGCAGGAATAGACTCCCACCACTCATCCGTATTGGCAAATGCAGGGTCTACATCAAATATTACACCTCTAAACGAAAAAACACGGTGACGTACCACCTGTCCAATCGTGAAAAGAGGGTTTTTGCAAATTTTGGGCGTATCCTGCATGGATGGGGAACTCCTTAACTTGGAGCGTCAAATAGGGGCACTAGGGCTGTTTGTCAACTGGCGAAGTGCGTCGCTCCTAGTTTTGTGAAGCTAATTGAAAAAGGTTGGTAAATGCTTACCAATTGAAAAAAGTTTTACCTGGCTTAGCAGCTAAAATCACGGGCAATCAGAATTATAAAGTAACTGCAAGCGTTTATGACAAAAGTGTCATGCTTTTGACAT
>JBFOLV010000159.1:0-2768 GCA_040830325.1 Kordiimonas sp.
AACGCATTGCTGCCCTCATTGATCGTTCGATCAAAGAGGAAACCGAGGTGGTTAAAAAGGACGAGCCAAAGAAAGAAAAGGAAAAGGCTGAGGAACCCAAAAAGGAACCTAGTCGTTTTGCTGGGCTTCGCGGGCGTATTGCGACAGCTTCTCTCCGTGATGCACTTAGTCAAAAGCTTTCTGGCTGCTGGACTTTCCCGCGCGGTGCAAAAGGTATTGAAACCATGCAGGTTACTGTACGTATATGGCTTCGACCTGATGGAACACTTTCAAGGCCACCTGAGTTTGTGAATGCAGGTAATTTGAATGATCCTGACCGTGCCTTTTTTCGGGTATTTGCAGAAAGTGCGCGTCGTGCAGTAAGAATTTGCGAGCCTTTTGATGAAGCATCGCAGTATATTGGCGCAGGCCAAAAGTATATCGATTTTAATTTTAATGGCGCTGAGTTCGCCGGTGGTTAGATTTCAGGGGATAAATTTCGTGATGAAAGTATCTGTCATGGGAAGGTTTGTTGCCTTCGTAGTTGCACTAATTATTGGAAGTGCATCAGCTACAGCGCAGCTCCGGGTGGATGTGACGCGAGGTACAGTTGACCCTGTTCCAATTGCAGTCCCTGAATTTGCACCAGTTGTGGATGTTGAAACATCTACAGGCATGCTTTCAGATATTGGAGTTAGCATTAGTCAGGTTATTACGAGTAATTTGGTGTCTACAGGCCTGTTTCGTGCTGTAGATGAGAATGCCTTCATTGAGAAAATTACGGCGGCTAACACAGCACCAAATTTTGGTTCTTGGCGTCCACTTGCTGTGCAAGGCCTGGTAACAGGTCGCTTGCAGATTTTGCCGGACGGTAATTTGCGGGTGGAGTTCCGCCTCTGGGATGTGGTTGCTGAAGTACAGATGGAAGGTGTTGGCTATAACACACCTGTATCCAACTGGCGCCGTATCGCACATGTGATTTCTGACCGTATCTATAGCCGTCTAACAGGTGAAGATGGTTACTTTGATACACGGATCGTATATATTGCTGAGCAAGGCGATCCGCTGGACCGGAAGAAACGCTTGGCAATTATGGATCAGGACGGCGCCAACCAGCAGTTGCTGACCGACGGTAGTTATCTCGTGCTGACCCCACGATTTAGTCCAAATCGTCAGGAAATTACATTCCTTAGCTACTTCAACAATCAGCCACGTGTCTATTTGTTCAACATACTTTCCAACCGCTTCGAGGTGCTTGGCGACTTCCCGAATATGACTTTTGCGCCGCGTTTTTCGCCGGACGGAAACAAGGTGATCATGTCGCTCGCTGACGAAGGTAATTCAGATATTTACGTGATGGATTTACGCACGCGTGAAGTAACCAAGCTTACAAATGATCCCGGTATTGATACATCACCGTCATATTCTCCTGATGGCCGAAAAATTGTGTTCAACTCTGACCGGGGTGGAAGCCAGCAACTTTATGTAATGGATGCTGACGGTTCTAATGTGCACCGTATTTCGTTTGGTAGCGGCAGATACGCGACGCCGGTGTGGTCACCGCGCGGTGATTTGATTGCTTTCACAAAAATTGGTGATCGTAAATTCCGTATTGGTGTGATGCGGCCTGACGGTAACGGCGAGCGTTTGCTAACGGATGCCTACCAAGATGAAGGGCCAACTTGGTCCCCTAATGGGCGTGTACTTATGTTCTTTCGTACAACTCGCTATCAAAACGGGGCAGGTGGTAAGCCAAGTCTATGGTCTGTTGATTTAACGGGTTACAACGAACACCAAGTGCCGACACCGTTTGATGCTAGTGATCCAGCATGGTCACCGCCGCTGCCCGTGACCCGGAGACGCTAAGGTGTCGCAGCTGATTGAGGCCATTCAGAAGCAGATACAAATGTTAAACGAAGGTCTGGTGCTGGAAGCATTTGACCTTTACTTTGCTGACTATGGTGTGATGCACTCAAACGGTGAATTGTTTGGGACCGGCATTGCTGAATGCCGAAAGAAACAAGAGCCTTTCATTTCAACAGCTCGGAATGTCAAAGGCGAAGTCTCTGATCTGGTTATCGATGAAAAAAGTGAGTTTTGCGTATTTCGGAACACCACAAGATTTGATGACTCCGATGGCAACCGTCAGAAAATAGATGGCCTTCATGTGCAAATGTGGGCGGGTGGCCAAATCGTTATCGAATGGTACTTCAACGGCGAGCTGATGCATGAAATTATTAGTGCGGGTATCTTTTCAGACCCCGCACATATTCTCGAGTTGCTTTAGTTTCCGAGCAAGATGTTGCTGGTTAATTTCGGACTATTTTGTCTTAGCCAAATTTCAGCGAGCGCTAGATTTATCAGCCAGCACAACCAAGAACCAATCATGTAACAAAGTTCGAAGTCTAGTCCTGATACGCTGGGCAAAATGATCAAGAATACAAGGCGGAATGTTATAGCCGCGAGGGTTAGTGCATAGGACCGGACCATCCAAGCCTTATGATTTGCAAACTGTTTTCTGGCTGCCAAAACTGTCGCTTTGAAGGTTGTGTAGAACCAAAGAATTGAAAGTGAACCAAACCCCGTTGCTACCCATATGCCGGACTGCGTGTTTATGGCTAGAATCAGCCCACCAACCGATGACGTAAGGCATGAAAATACATACAACCAACCGATGGCCCGGTGAATAACTGGTGCCTTTACACGTAGTGTGGCATTGAATTGAAACCCACCAATCATTAAGGCGAGAGGACCAAAAACAAAGTGGGCGTAGGCTGCGACTGGGTAAT
>JBFOLV010000160.1:0-3732 GCA_040830325.1 Kordiimonas sp.
CAATTACCCACCTAAGCGAAAAACTGGGCTTTTTGCGCCTACACCCAAAATGGGTGATCAAGAAATGAGTTCTTTTGGTTAGGCCTCTATATCAGACTTAATCCCTGCAAGAGCATTCATTGCCAATGCCAAATCAACATCTAACTGAGTAATGCCACCCCTGTCGTGTGTGGTCAGTTGAACCTCAACTTTATTATAGCTATTGAACCAATCAGGGTGATGGTCCATTTTTTCTGCAACTTCTGCGACGCTTTCCATAAAGCGCCAAGCTTCACCAAAGTCGTTAAATACAAATGATCTATGCAGAGAATACCTTGCCTCCTCCAACCGCCAACCCGGCAATTGCTTGAGGCTTTCCTTGATCTCCTTCGCGGCCAATTTTTCCGGTCGCATGTTTTACGTCCTCATAAAACCAGCTAGGCTAGTAGCTCATCCACAAGCTCAGGAAGCAATATGCCTGCCTTGCCATGACGGTGTTCTGCAAACATGCTTGCGCCCTCGCTTGGCTCCAAGTTTACCTCAATCGTATGCGCCCGGCCATAATTTGCAACACTTGCTACGAACCCCGCTGCTGGATAAACGTTTCCGCTAGTGCCTACCGAAATAAACAAATCGCAGGCTTCCAACTTCTCTGCTATTTCCTCCATATAGAAAGGCATCTCGCCAAACCATACAATATGGGTTCTTAACGTAGATACTCTCCCACATGATGGACAAACCGTCTCTTGCGTACAATCCTCATCCCATTCATGAACCGTAGCGCACGCGCGACATCTAACCTTAGTTAACTCACCGTGCATATGAACAACTGCCAGTGTACCGCCACGCTCATGTAAGTTATCGACGTTTTGAGTAACAACTGTTACGTCACCGTCAAGTTCAGCTTGTAAGCGCGCGATCGCCCTATGGGCATTGTTCGGCTCAACAGTCTTCAGTTGCGCACGGCGCTTATTGTAAAAGCTTTGCACTAGATCTGGATTATTCGCATAAGCCTCTGGTGTCGCCACATCCTCTATTCGGTGATTTTCCCACAAACCATCATTGTCCCGAAAAGTAGCTACGCCGGATTCGGCGGAAATTCCTGCTCCAGTTAAAATGACGATGTTCCTATAGCCCTTGTTAGGGCTCCCTTTTTCCCTTGCCACAAAACTACCCCTTTTGATCCTCCGCGCGATAGGCTACTGCTTTATTCAGCAACTACAAGGCTGGAGATAACCTTTGGTTGCGGTTCTTTTTGTTGGCATGGGCAATATATGTCGTTCACCAATGGCTGAGGGAGCATTCCGTAACGTCGTCTCTCAAGCTAACCTGAATGAAAACATAACCATAGATAGTGCTGGCACCATTGGTTATCATGCAGGTTCACCGCCCGATCCACGCGCGATCAAAACTTCCCGGCAAAATGGCGTTAATATTAGTGCTCAACGTTCCCGAAAGGTGCGCGATAGCGATTTCGCAGACTTTGATTATATTCTAGCAATGGATAACGACAACTACCGCGACTTGATAGATAGATGCCCACCAAAGTTTCAATCTCGTATTTCAATGTTTTTGAGCTACGCCTCAAACCTGCCACTTGATGAAATGCCAGACCCTTATTATGGCCACGGCAATGAGTTCGAAACTTGTTTTCAGGCCGCTCT
Source organism: Kordiimonas sp. (assembly GCA_040830325.1). GTDB lineage: Bacteria > Pseudomonadota > Alphaproteobacteria > Sphingomonadales > Kordiimonadaceae > Kordiimonas. Next base: position 1,644 of record JBFOLV010000160.1, read on the forward strand.
GGATGCAGCAAAAGGTCTATTAGCCGCCATTAAAAAAGAGCACTTCTAAACATGGTTGCGCCGCTTACCAAGAAGTTAGCAGCAGCACTTGGCGCCAATATTGTAAAATCGCGCGCGTTACCTGGCGGCGACATTGCTGACGTTTCGCTACTTACACTCGATAACCACACACAAGTTGTCGCAAAACGGCCTCGCATGGATCAGCCAGACACCACGGCGGTTGAGGCAAAAATGTTGAAGCACCTGAAATCTGCTTCACAATTACCTGTGCCTAAAGTACTTTTTCAGGCGAAAAACCTCCTGGTCATCAGTTACATTCCAAACAAAGGTAAAACTGAAGTTGAATTAGCTGCATCAAGCGCCGCTATGCATATCGCCTCACTTCATAAAAATCGCCCTACGAAAGCGCCAGCATTCTATGGCTTTGAGACAGACACTTATATTGGGCCACTACCGCAAACCAATACCTCTAGCCCCAATTGGTGCAAGTTCTTTACCGAGCAGCGCCTCCTTGCTATGGCACAATCCTGCCTAAATGTTACACGTTTTGATGCAGCTTTCATGTCACGCATTGAAGCATTAGCTAAAAAATTACCAGACATATTACCCGCCTCGCCTGACAGTAGCCTGCTCCATGGTGATTTGTGGGATGGTAATATGTTGTTTGACGGCGATCGCGCTGTAGGTTTCATTGACCCTGCTATTTCATATGGCCACCGTGAAATGGACCTCGCCTTCATCGACCTTATGGGAAACCTAGGCCCAACATTCATTGATGCCTACCATGAACATTACCCGATCAGCGAGGGGTATAATGAGGAGCGAAAAGCCATCTATCAGTTATGGCCCCTACTTGTTCATGTGCGCTTATTTGGTGACGGTTACATAGGATCAGTCGATACCATTCTACGTCAATTTGAGCTCTAATCTCACCCAAAAGTGACTGTGCTTAATATATTAAGCAACATATATTCTGAATACATTCATATCAGGAAACCCATTGCCTTGAAGATACTGAAGTCTGCATATTTTTGGACCTCTCTGTTATTGCTACCGCTGGTGCTGGTGGGTTGTTCCAAGCTATTTGTCGATTTTGATTCTGATTTTATAAGCGATGAATATGTTGCCCGCGAAACGGTACAATTGGATAACCTGACAGTCAGTTATCTCCGGTCCGGAGATCCTTTAGGTCAACGTGTTATTTTTGTTCACGGAACACCGGGTGAAGCCGGCTCAAACTGGTACGACCAACTAAAAAACGTACCAAATGGGTATGAGTATATTGCTATTGATCGTCCAGGGTTTGGCCGCACCTTACCTAAAAAGGAAGTAACCTCTCTTGATGCTCAAGCCGCAGCCATTGCGCCACTTCTAAAATCTGGGAATGGCAAAGGATCTATTCTGGTTGGTCATTCACTTGGCGGGCCAGTTGTAGCGGCAGCTGCCATTAACTATCCTGATCAAGTAAAAGGTATTGTAATCGCTGCAGGGGCACTGGATCCTGACCTTGAAGATGTTCTTTTTATTCAACACGTTGGTGATACACCCCCGTTTTCCTGGCTGCTTGCTAGCACCTTAAAAAACTCAAACCGGGAGCTAATAGCACTAGAAGGCGAACTAAGAGTGTTGCAACCAAGACTCAAGGAAATTGACCAACCAATTGTTATCGTACACGGCACAAAGGATGAGTTAGTGCCTTATGCAAATGTTTCATACATGCAAAGGGAGCTCACAGGCACACAGCAACTCGACATCATCACAATTGATGGCATGAACCATTTTCTACAGTGGCGCGCAAAAGAAGAACTGCAAGCAGGTATCGACAGAATCACAGCCTATCCTACCGGTCAGTGATCAAGCACATACTTCCAAAGCAAAGTCATCAGCCATAATGGCATCATCCACGAACGTACCAAATTGAGCTTCCACCTGATAGATGGGGCCCTCACTCGTTAAATGACTAGAAAACAGTGTAAAGTGCCTTATCGTTTCTGTGGGGCTCCTCAGCACACCGTTAACCGAAAGCCATGTGGCAATACGGGCATAAGCACCGCGCCTGAAGCGCGCAAGCGTTACATGCGGCTTGTAC
>JBFOLV010000161.1:0-2904 GCA_040830325.1 Kordiimonas sp.
CGGCCAAGAAACAGGATGAAGGCACGGAGACTTAGATGCTTGCCTTCGGTGTTCTGGGTAGCGTTTTCGGCACCTTGCCGGAAAGACTGCCCAGAACATCAGGCTGATTCAAGCGACGTCAGATACGGTCTAGGCATGCTCCTTCGAATTTGAAGGGGTGTGCCTTTTTCATGCAATATGGTGTCGGTACATTTTGAAGTTAGGTTTTACTAAGCCGTTTTTCTTTTGCGTGGTGAACGACGTTTAGCTGGCTCTTTTTCGGCATCGCTGGCTTCTTGAGAAGCGATTTCATTGCGTAAATCAGCAAGCGTATCTTCCAGGTGGCTTTGAACCAGCTTTTTCGTTCCCTCAGCATCTCTGTCCAGCCAGCATTTCAAGATGCTTTGATGTTCAACATCCGCACGGGCGTGCCTTTCCGGCGTGTCTAGGTGCTTGAGAACATAACGACCAGCAACAATGTGAAGCCGCGCGATAATGTCTTTTTTCATTTGCTTGCCACATGGGTCTACAAGAGCCATATGAAAATCTCGGTGCTGGTTATCAGCGCGGCCTGTTGGGTCGTTGGCTACCATAGATTCGAGGTCAGCAAGCGCTCTTTGAGCCTTTTCTCTTTCAGCGTCTGTTGCCTGAAGGCAAGCTTCGGCCACCGCGTCAGGTTCCAGTTTTAGGCGAAGTTCATAGACCTCTTCTGCCTCTGAGAGGGTCAGCGGGCGAACAAAATAGCCACGGTTCACGATGTATCTTACGAGGCCTTCATGCTCCAGGCGTACAAGGGCTTCTCGCAGGGGTATTTTGCTCACGCCTAGTTGCGACGCCAAGGCATCTTGTCGAATTGGGAAGTCGGATGCGATATCGCCTGTCAGCACCATCTCACGGACAACTTCAACCAATCTTTCAGATATCGTACGCACTTTGATAGGCTCAGGCGCAGCATTCATAGTAAACGGCATAATAGCTCCATAATACCTCTTACCCTTAAATAACCAGTATCTGTTTCACATCTGCTGGCGGCGTTGATACAGGTTGGGGTTGAGGTATTCTAATGAGCATGGCGCCAATTTGCCATGTTTTTTCAAATTTGGCTTAAAAGGTTCGGCAATTTCGTACCTGTCTTGCCCGAAAAGACCATCTGCATATCAGATACTTTTGCTTATACGCCGCGTTTAACTGGGGATAGACGGGAGAAAGTCATTGCTTACAATTTGTTTGCCGCTTTTGAATATGGAAACTTTCCCTTGCTTGCTGACGAGTTTCTTAAGGTCGGTAAGGGGATTAAAGTCGAGCAACAAGAAGTCGGCCCACGCCCGCGGTTTGATGCACCCCAAGTGTCCATCTTGTTTAAGGAGTGCAGCATTTGTGGAAGTTGCTGATTTTAATACTTCATAGGGGGTCTCAGCTTCCAGGCGAAGGAGAAGCTCTCCAAGTTGATATTGGTGCAATTGCCCAAGTAGATCAGTGCCAAAACCTAAAGAAACCCCGGCTTCCTTGCAGAGCTTAATGGCGTTCAGGCCTCCCGCTTTTACTTCTTCAAGCTTGTCGAGGTAAGATGCTGGTGCTCCTTGCTCGACGCCGTACTTCGCGATGGTGTCATAAGCGGAAAGCGTGGGAACAACAAAGGCGCCTGCGCCTGCTACCTTGGCTGCTACGCGCGCATCAATAAGGTTCCCATGTTCTATGGAGCGAATGCCAGCGTCAATCGCGCGCTCAACCGCCTCGGCCGTATAGGCATGTGCGGCTACATACCGGCCTCTGCGCGTTGCTTCATCAACAACAGCTTCGAGTTCATTTGATGAATACTGTTGGTACCAAACCGGGTCATTTGGCGATGAGATGCCACCTGAGACAAAAACCTTAATGTGGCTTGCACCGCGTCGAAGTTCCTCTCGGACCATTTTCCGTATATTATCTTCGCCGTCCACTATCTGTGCTAGTCGGCCTATAGAAGCGCAGCCGCAAGGCTCTATGGAGGGGCCCCGCATGTCACCGTGCCCACCGGTTTGGCTCAAAGCGCGCCCACCATAAAAAAGCCGAGGCCCTTCAATCAGCCCGTCTTCAATCCCTTTCCACAATCCATAATCAGCACCGCCCACATCTCGTACAGTTGTGACCCCCCTGGAAAGGGCAGCATTCAGTAAAGCGCTCCCTGACAGGGAATGGTAGGTATCTGGCATGTCTTCAAGCTTCGCAAAGTCCAGATCACTTGCGTAGGCATGGAAGTGCGCATCAATAAGCCCTGGCATCATGGTGAGGCCGCTACAATTCAACCTGTCTGAATGGGAAGGGGCCTCCAGTTTTGTTCCAATCGCATCGACGCGACCATCTATGATCAGAACATCAGTTTCTTTCGAAAGACCATCTGTAAGGCCGTCAAAGACTTGGACATCACTTAGGAGCAATGGTTTAGAGTTGTTTTTCAATTTTAACTCCTTGGCCTGTTTTTCCCGTTCTCGCGCGCCAATTTCTGAAGGCTCGCGTCTAGGTACTATTTATACCTGTGCCGGGCATTATATACTCAATACCTTTAGCCGACACAGGCTTCCGCTCGAGGGATACGTAATCTGAGCGGGTATAAAGCCGTTTTAACCGTGGTAGGACATGCTGGCATACGTGCCTTGCTCACGGCTTTGTTGAACCTTTTCATGCCTTAGACCAGTTGAAACCCCTCGGGAAACGGTTCCTGATCGTCTACGAAAATCGTATTGAAGCCAGTTGTGTGTGCGTTTCCTTCAATAGAGGGGATGATGCCCGGAAGGCCGCAAACATCTACCAGTGCTTCAACTCGGCCTGTGAAACGGCTACCAATGATGCTCTCATGAATGAAGGTATCGCCTTCCTTGAGTTTTCCTCGAGCTACAAGCTGAGCCATACGGGCGGAGGTTCCGGTACCGCAGGGGGAGCGATCTA
>JBFOLV010000162.1:0-3741 GCA_040830325.1 Kordiimonas sp.
AACAGCAATATTTTTCTTTTTGCCGTCCTTTCGGATTACGACTGAGTATTTTTCTACCAGAGTGGGATCAGGTTTAAGGTAACCTCCGCGGAGAGCTTTATAGTCATCTGCGGATTGGCATTGATACGATAGAGCTGTGGCTGCAAGGCAGGCTGCGTCAATAGAATATGTGTTGTCTTTCAGGTTTCTTTCAATTTCGGGGTATGATCGAAAACGCACTGAGTAGTTTCTCTGGTCTGAATGAGAATCGACGATCGCTTTTGGAAATGACCTTTTTATTATTGACTGAAGTCGGGGTTCACATCCAATGAATAGTTGTTCTGCGCACTCATAAAGTTTGGGGAGTGCAGCCGCAAAAAAGACTTCATCACCAATACCCTGCTCGGACGTGATTAATAGTTTTTTCCCAGTAGGGTCTCCTCCATCCCAGTTAGGTAAATCATGGGTATATTTTGCGGATTTATTGTAACCTAAATCTGGATGATTGCGATGCTCATAGTGTTTCCATCCCTCTCCAATTTTTCCTTTTTGAAATAAATAGATAGCATAACTTAGGTGTATTTGCGGATCTGCGGGAGCAAGAGTAATTGCTTGCTCGTAACATGATTGAGCTTCTTCATCTAAATAATACGCGATAGCCAGATTATGTATGTATTTTGAATCTTTGGGATCTAGTTCAGTTGCTTTTTTATAAGCCTCGATTGCCGCAAATCGATCACCTGATTTAGCCAAACTGATGTTTCCAAGGGCATTATATAAATTGGCTGAATCATGAAAAACATCAAGGGCCGCTTGGATAAAAGCTTCAGCCTCAGCAAATTTATTCTGAGCACTCAGAGCTGTGATTAAGTCTGCAATTCCATCCGTATTATTTGGGTTTAACTCAATGGAACGCGATAAAGTTTTCTCGGCGATATCATACATTTGCATGTTGATGGCAATTTTGCCTATGAGGCTGCAAATGATGTCACTTTCCCCCTGTGACTGTAGAGCCTCTTGTAATACCGTCATCGCCGTTTCATATTGCCCAAGATCAGCAAGTGAGGCTGCTACAGCTGTTAGAACATCATAATCTGACTTATCATGCGCCCAAGCTTGTAAGAACAGTGCAGTGGCAGTGTCAATGTCCGTTTCGGATGCTTTAATGCCTTTACTAACTAGTTGTAAGGCTTTTTGTTTACTGTTCATTTTCTACCGTCAACACCCTTAAATGCGTGATTTACGTCGCCTAAGTCATGCCTATTTTTTGATCAAATATGTTTGACCAGATTCCATATATATAGGCATAAATGACTCATCATCTTTTAGGAATTCATTGAGCGCAACACGTGCACCGATAAGTGTCGGTGTATGCCCTGGGTCTTCAACAATTAAGATACCTCCTGATACAATCCGATGCGAAAGTACCTGTAGGCCAGCCCGTACCGCCTCAAGCATATCTACATCTAGGTTCGCGACCGCAATCGGCCCGATATCGTCAGGGAAATCGTCTTCGATGATATTATTCTTTCTCACACAAACCTTGAGTCTGTCGCTCTCAAATTTCTTGAGGCGGCCTTTCACGACTTCATAGCCGTGGCTGTTGTGAGAGCCTGCCCAACGGGTATCCGGAGAGTCTTTTGCTGTAGCGTAGTCAAATCCTGTGAATACATCCATGAAGTAACAATGCCTCGCGACATTGTTTTGTTCCATATGCCGCAGAGCAAAGCGTGCACTTGCTCCATTGAATGTACCAACTTCTACATATGCTCCCTGTACATTTTTAGTGATATCTATTGCTTGAGCAATATTCATGAAGTCCGGTTCATTGAAATGGAACATTTTGTCTGCAGTATCGTCATCATGTTCTATTCTGAGGCACTCTCTCACATTCTGACGTATGTGATAGTATTTCGCTGTAATACCTAAAGGAGTTAAGCGTGCTGCATAGAAAGGCACACCATATTTTTCGAGGATAGCAACCATTTTCGCCCCAACGTCATCGCAATCCATTGCATAGATAACGTAAGGTAGGCCTCGCAGGGTTTCGGGGTCAAAGTCTGGGGCATCCGCCACAATTATAGGCAAGCCATCACACTCTGCCGCTGTATAAGAATCTGTCAATACGACATAGTCCTTTTGTCCAGAGGCCTCAATGGACTCTATAATGCCCTGTCTGTTTATACGGCTATTTCTGTAAGGGTTTTCGTCGAATAACATGAAGTTCCTTTCTGGTGTGTTATTACTGGCATTGCTTGTTTGTAGTTTGTATATTGATAGCAGAGCTAAATGGTATGCGATCCAAGCAATCCAGCCGGCCGCCATGAGTAGTATTTTTAATAAAGCCGCCTTCTGCTTCCATCACGCAACTCGCCCCCCAAAGTGAGTTGGCAATAAAGCGATAATCGGGAGGGCACCAGTGTTTACCAGAGCGATAATTTTCGATAAAATGATTATCATCTCCTGATGCTATTTTGTACTGGTCCAGCGCATCAAAGTTGCGTTTGATATTGAAACTAAAATCCATTCCATAAATATAAATATGTCGAATACCCATATAGTAAGCGAGCTGCATAGCTACGTACATGGATGAACCGCCTGTTGTCACAAAACGAGATGCGTCCTTTGAAAAAAGGGATGGGTAAAAACTTTCCTGCCTGACCCAAATATGGTTTTGGCTGAATGTGGTTGGAGTGTGGTTCGCAAAGAATGTTGGACCAGATAGGTTATCAAGTATTTCCGCACCAAAGTCTTCAATAACTTGTCGGTCGGCTGAAACAGTGTAGGTTGGGCGAAAACTCGTTTTATCATGTGCAAGATAGAACCGATTAAAGCCGAATGTTACTTCGTCTTTCAATAGTTCCAAGTCTTGCACCTCCACACTAGGGCCGTTCCCGATTAACCAAGCTGCCTGGCCTTTGTGAACATCTTTAAATTTTAGTATGTTGGGGTCACTCATATCTGTGTTTTCAGACAGTATCCGAGTTTTCTTAACGGATTGTCCAGCACCACTATCTGTTGAACAGGTAATTGACCCGGTGTTGGGCGGCAGCTCATTTTGATGGTAGTACAGGCCTGATGATAACCTTTGCTTTTCACCCATTGTCTCTATGGTTCCCTCGAAAGCTGTAAGCGAGATATCATTTTGTTGTGACCAGAAAGTCATATGAGCGCTAGAAGATGATTTGCTCGGTAAATAAGCCAGAATTCCAGAAGTAAGAGAGGATTGTCCTACAGCAATTTTGGCTATGGGAACCTCATATTTTCTAGCATTAGACGCGTTGAATGCTTGGATCGAAAAATCTCTCAAGTCTGTGTCTTGAGGGAGGATTATAGAGCCCCTTATCTCGAGGGTATCTGTATGAAGAGTTTTAACATTTAACCAACTGTTAAAGTCCAACGGACGGTCATTGATGGGCTTACACTCGGCGTAAATAACGTCCTGATTTTCTGGACATGTAGTTTCGATAATGAAAAACAAACAGGAAGTCGCTGGATGAAATTCCCATATTTTGACTGCTGTCTTCATTTATATGCCTGCCCTGAGGGTAATCGTTTGGAGTTACGCTTGCCATGTTCCAGAAAATTTAGTGCCGCTGGGCAATTCATGTTTAGGATCGAATGGTTCAAAGAACCTTTCTAGAATGTGCAAACACGCTTCGGCGACCGCTCTATCACCGCCAGATCGTGCGGTGACATAATCGCTAAAAGATTTAGCATTATTATCAGCGTTGGCTGGGGCAATTCCGTATCCTACATCGC
>JBFOLV010000163.1:0-2533 GCA_040830325.1 Kordiimonas sp.
CCTGATTACTTGGGTCTTCTATCCACTCTTGCTTCAAGCTCCTTAGCGTCGATGTCAGCACTTCCTTAGGAACGGACAAGAGTGGTCGAACAATCGAAACACCCCTCCCTACGCCCCTGACGCCCGGCATTGCAGCAAGCCCGTACACACCGCTACCGCGAGCCAACCTTAGAAGTAAAGTCTCCGCTTGGTCATCCTGATGATGCGCAACCGCCAGATAAGCAATATTGTTTTCTGCGCACCAATCGCGCATCAAATCATAACGTACTGTTCTTGCAGTAGCCTGGATGTTTGATGTTGGCCGATTCCCTTCCCACCGCAACGCGACATGTGGAATATTTTTCTCATGGCACAATCTGGCAACAAATTCCACCTCATCAGCTGCCTCTGATCTCAGTCCGTGATCCACAGATATCGCTGTCACATCAAAATACTCGGCAGTCATGAGCATCAAACAGAGACTATCAGCGCCACCGGAGACTCCGACAGCTATTTTACTACCTAGCGAAACGCCAAGTTTTTGATAGTGACCGATCAGATCTTCTGACTGCAAACGCATTTCAAGTTTCGCTAGATATTAGGTTAGCCACATTTCGCCGTGGTACCAATTTGCTGAGCTCTTTTTTTAAGCCTCGGCGAAGCGCTATCTTCCACCCTCCGAAACTCAGCTAAAGCATTGCAAGCGTCTTCCCCACTATCAAGTTTCACCAATACATCAGCTAAATCAACAAGCGCATCAGCACGCTTCGGGTGATTAGGATGATCTTCAATCAGTGAAAACAACTGCTGGGCGGCCTGCCCATTTCTTCCTTTTTGCAAATGGATGCGGCCCAACCAAAATTTAGCGTTTCCGATCAGCTGGTCTCCTGCGTTAGCTGCAACAAATTGTTCCATCGCTGTACGACCACTATCCAGATCATTTTTTTGAATGAAGGAAAAAGCATATTTGTATTGAGCCGCAGCGTCACCCTCCGGTAATTCCACAACTGGTGCTACTACTTCTGGTTCAACAGGTTCGACTACCGCAGGCGAAACTCCAACTCCCGCCACGGGAGAGTTTACTCCAGAGGAGGAACCATTCGAGGCCGCAGCCAACATATCTTCTCGCTGGAGAGATAGCTCTTTACGCAAAAGATCAAGCGCTTGTTCAAGCTGACGTTGTTTAAACTCATATTCTTCGAGACGACCATTCAGTTGGCGCATCTGGCGTTCTACACCACCCAATTTCGCCGAAAGGTCCGCAACGAGCCGCCTATCAGCAGGTGATGCCTCCGCAGTTGAATCTACATCCGCAGAAGGCGCAATTCCCATTCTCGACTGTAAGGTGCGAATTTTTCGCTCAAGTACGTCAATACGCGCCGAGTTCACTGCATTACTACTTTGTGCATTCACTGTAGAAGTTACCACGAGTGGGCTAATTGTTAGCAACAGGGCAAAACTGGATGTAAGAAACGATGCGCGAACTCTCATACTCTGATCTCCTGCGTATCACTATGATCAAATACTAAGGCCATAAAAAGACAGCCCCGCCCCGGTTAACCCGGAACGGGGCATCAAACTTTACCGTTGGTAATTAACTTAGCTAATTACCAAAACACCGCGACGGTTTTGATCATGCTGACTTACCGCAGCAGGACGCTCTTTACCGTAGCTGATAGTTCTGAGACGACTAGCTGGCACACCAAGCGCTACAAGATAATTCTTAACAGCAGTAGCACGACGATCACCTAGAGCAAGGTTGTACTCACGTGTACCGCGCTCATCACAGTGACCTTCAACAGTTACACGAACCCGCGTATAATGCATCAACCACTCAGCTTGCTTGGCAAGTGTTGCACGAGCATCGTCTGAAAGCTCAGAACTATCATATGCAAAGAAAATCCGGTCAGCGCCAGCGAACATGGCAAGACCATTTCCATTCGCGTTACCCCATTTCGCAGCTTCACGCGCAGCTAGCTCTTCAGCTTCAATCGCGGCTTGACGAACTGCATCAGGCTGACCGTTTGAAGTTTCTTCAGCGGTAGTTGCTGCTGGCGCTGCTACAGTTGGAGCTGGCTCAGGATCTTTTGAACATGCAGCCAAAATAAGTGCAGCTGCGGAAATAATGGCGACATTTTTGCCCAGGCGATTGGACATCATTATTGCTCCCTCCAACGGAATAGGGTTCCCCCGAAAAATACATAATCACGACAAGAAGCATAAGAACGGGTTCATACACCCCTGTCACATTCGCGGTAACTATAGAACGCGTTTTCCGGATGATCAAGCGCTCAAAACCTGCCAAATACTTGTTAATGCGTGAATTTTCCGTGAATTCTAATCGAAAGTCGCATTTTTAGGCGGAAAAGAGAGCGCTAACAGCTGTAACAACGGCAAATATTATTATAATCCCGGCAGAGACATGATTGATCTTCACAAGGAGTTGATCGTCAAATTTTTCTTTGAAGGCTTTCGCACCCCAAACCAGCAGTGCCCACCAAAGTGCAGCCCCTACAAATACGCCAAGCGATAAGTAGAAAGCATCAATGAAGGC
>JBFOLV010000164.1:0-2176 GCA_040830325.1 Kordiimonas sp.
AAATAGCGAGAAATAAAATCCACTGTGGCATTTGCATGAATTTTTGGCTTTTCCAGACAATCAAAAACAGGTTCCAGCCTAGAAAGCTTGTCGACAACAATAAAGAAACCCAAGCGAGCTCAATGCCATCCGGATAAACAGCAGCCCAAGCGAATGAGCCCCCCATGACAAACAAGGTTAGGGTTACAAGGTGCCAGCAATAATAGTTGGTGTATTTGGCGACATCATGCATGTCGCCAGAATCCAATAAAGGCTTAGCGATAGCAGGCCCACCGACCCACGTGTGAGTTGCAAAGGTAACAAAACTTGCCGCAGCAGCAGCAGCTAGATAAGTATCCATAGGTCTCTTCCTTCCCCTTGAGGGCCTTCCCTTTAAGGCAATTAATGGACCCGTGAGTACCACACTTTATTTGAAGGAAGAGAAAGCGGTGACAAGATGCCGCGCCTAAGCACCTAAAGCATAAGGGCCACCGCGCTCAATCGCTCGTTTATAAGCAGGTCGGTTTTGCATCCGACCAAGAAACGATGCCAAGTTTGGCAATTTACTGAGGCCTCCTCCAACATTCGCAGCCTCCAGCACAAATGTGATGTGCACATCCACCGCCGAGAACCTATCGCCAAGGAAATATTCCGCATCACCCAAACATTTGGCTAGATAGCTAATATGGAGGGCGATTTCACTTGATATTCGGGGGCCAAGTGGCGCGCCCGCCTCTCCAAGCTTACCTACATAAAGCGCCATAATCAGGGGCAACATTGCAGACCCCTCAGCATAATGCATCAGTTCGTTATACCACTCAAAGTCGCTATCACCCGACTTTCTCGCTAGCTCACCACCGCTATAGCTCCTCGCAAGATAATCAAGTGACGCACCTGACTCAGCAATTATCAAATCTCCGTCCTGAAGCACGGGCGACTTTCCAAGTGGGTGCACAGCTTTCAGACTATCTGGCGCTAACCGCGTCACAGCGTCACGCTCATAGTGAACAATCTCATATTCCACCCCAAGTTCCTCCAGCATCCATAGTACACGCTGTGAGCGGCTATTATTCAGGTGATGAACTTTGATCATGACGCTATCCTTTGTTTGACATACTGCGTGAGATAGGTCTCAATCTGTAGAAGGAAATAGCTGGATAGAAAAAGCCTCATAGTTATGACTGAATTCACACACCGCATAGCAACAACAAAAGATATCCCCGCCATCAAGAATTTGATGCACCGGTCAATCGATGAACTTCAACGACCCTTTCTCTCAGAAGAACAAGTGAAAGCATCCTTTGACTTGATGGGCCTCGACACCCAACTTATCGATGATAGCACCTATTTTGTCATCGAAGCTGGTGACACCATTGTTGGCTGTGGTGGTTGGAGCCACAGAGCCACATTGTTTGGTGCTAATCACACAGCAGGTAGAGATGCGGCATTTCTCAACCCCGAAACTGATGCCGCGCGCATTCGAGCAATGTACACACACCCTGATTGGACACGGCGTGGTATCGGTAAAATCATCATGGACCTATGTGAAAAAGCTGCGGCGGACGCAGGTTTTAAGCGCGCTGCGATGGCCTCAACGCTTGCTGGGGAGCCGCTTTACCAAAAATGCGGCTACAGCCCTACAAAACATTTCGACGCTGAAACATCATGCGGTATTTCAGTCCCCTTAATCAGAATGGAAAAACCACTTACTATTTAGATAGTAAATATACTGACAAGGCCCGCCTTTCTTCGTCATTAATATCTGGTCGCGGCATCGGGCCGGGCGGAGTATCCAGCAGCGCAGACAGTCCTTCAATATCAAACCGCCCTTTCAGTTTATCCAAGAGTTTAACCTGAACACCTTCAGCCGCCGCAGCGGGGTCATGGCAGGCTGCACAGTCATTATCAGCATAAAGCTTCGCGCCTTGCGCAACTAGGCTCTCAAGTGTTTCGCCAGCCAAATCTGCAAGAGCGTCCTTAGCTTGACTTGCCGCACCCAACCCTGTTGACGCCTGCATGTTGCCCCATGTTACGCGGTAAATTGTCCCGCTATAATCATCCGAAATATAGATTGAGCCATCCAAGCCTTGCTCCATATCCACAGGCCTACCAATGACATCTTCATCGAGCTCAAACCCAGTTAAGAAATCTTGTTGTGAAGCTGTTCCGTCTTCGGTGAAATGAACAGCCACAACTT
>JBFOLV010000165.1:0-4927 GCA_040830325.1 Kordiimonas sp.
ACAACAGGGCTTCCTAGAAAACAACGCCAAGCAAGATGGTATCAAGGTAACTGAATCAGGCCTTCAATACCGCGTTATCGAAGAGGGTAATGGCGAAAAGTCACCAACGGCCTCTTCTCAAGTTACGGTTCACTATGCTGGTAAACTGATTGATGGGAGCGAGTTCGACAGCAGCTACAAGCGCGGCGAACCCGCTTCTTTCCCACTCAACGGTGTAATCGGCGGTTGGACTGAAGGCCTACAGTTGATGAAAGAAGGCGACAAGTTTGAGTTCTTCCTTCCGTATGAGCTTGGCTACGGCGCACGTGGGTCAGGACGTAACATCCCACCTTTCGCGACACTTATCTTCACAGTTGAGCTGATCTCAGTAGATAGCTAAGAGTGCCATAAATCATCTAACTTAAAGGGCGCGCCATTTGGTTGCGCCCTTTTTACATCAAGCAAAGTACGCCGTAACAGCTATCAAGTACTTCTTTGAAAAAGAAGTAAAGAGCTACATCAAGTACCGCAAGGCCACCAAGCACAGGTAAAAACACATATTTACAGGCTACAATCAAAGCACCGAGTGTTAATCGGGGTGGTGCAATGCGCCAACCCATTATAGTCTCTATTTTTTTACCACCTTTAAACATAAACTGATGGTACCAATTAGGGAACGATTTGCAAATGACGAACACTCAGCTGTCATTGAAGTTCGGCGTTGTAAACCCAGCTGCATGGTCCGAGGAGACCCTCAGTGCACCATTACCGCTTCAACAGCATCCTACTTATGGGCGCGCTTTGGAGCAGTTTGGCGCAACAGCAAAGCAGGTAACAGTTCAAGAAAATGGAGAAAACCTCGCCCGAGCTCTTCTCATTCAGCGCAGGCTGTTTGGTGTTCTAAAGTTCACCACTATCTTCCGAGGCCCCGTTTGGTGCAAGGAAGACATCTCAGACAACTTGAAGAAAGCTGCCTTTGCTTTCCTGAGAGGTCAGTTTTCTCCTTGGCGCTGGAATTTTCTATGTGTGATGCCTGAACTCGCGAATACAAATGGAAATCGAGACATCATGAAGCGCGCGAAATATCGACGTGTCATGTCTGGGTTTTCAACAGCGTGGTTAGATTTACGCAAAGATAATGAAGAACTTCGTATTGGCTTAAAGGGAAAATGGCGTAACCAGTTGGTTGGCGCAGAAAAAGCAAAGATCGATATCAGTCTTGGAGGCAAGAGAGAACATCAGTATAGCTGGTTGCTCGAAAAAGAAGCCGAACAACGCAGTACCAGACGTTATCAAGCAACCCCTCTTGGCCTTGTTCCCGCATTCCTCAAAGCCGCCACCCCTAAAAGCAGGAGCAGCATTCTATCTGTCACGGCATTGAGTGGAAGACGAAAAATTGCTGGGGCGCTCTTTCTACTACACGGTAATAGTGCCACATATCATATAGGCTGGGCCGGAGAAGAAGGCCGAAAAACAAATGCTCAGAACCGGGTTCTATGGGAGGGAATCATGGCTCTAAAAGAAAGAGACATCGACTTCCTAGATTTGGGCGGACTAAATACTGCAGATTTAGCTGGCATAGCCCGTTTCAAACTAGGGTTAGGTGCTGAACCCATAACCCTTGCGGGCGCATTTATATAATCAGCTATTCTATAGATGGCCCTTTCTAAAGAAAACTATGGTTTTTCTCAGAAACCTTGAAGAATTGGGCTAGATTTAATATATGTGATATTATAACTATGCTGATACGTTATAACGAGATTTAAGTAACAGGTACTTTTTTGGACTACGCACTCATATTGTCAGTGTTGCTACTTCTAGCCGCGCCTCTTTTGGCTCGGGTAGTTGGGCATACGCCTGCTCTCAAAGGCGGGCTTGATGGCTTCGTGCTTGTTACTGTTATTGCACTAATTACCACTACTCTTCTACCAGAAGCCTTAAATCACGCTGGTTTTGCGGGCCTGTTTATAGCGGCTACCGGCTTTATGCTGCCGTGGGTGGCGGAGGCGTTGTTTCACCGCGCTGAAGAAATTACGCACCGTGTTATTATGTTGATCGCAGCCCTTGCACTAGTTGTGCATGCAGCAAGTGATGGCGCAATATTGGCGTTTGCGAAAGACATTGAAGGCGGAGGTTTTCTTGCTACAGGAGTTGTATTGCACCGCATAGGCGTGGCTATCGCTGTTTGGTGGTTATTGCGGCCTGTTCTTACGACAGTTGGTGGCCTTGCTGTCCTTGCTGCACTCGGAGCAATGACAGTAGTCGGTTACCTCATGGTACTTTTTGCGGGCGAATGGTACAATATTCCGCTCATTGGTTATTGGCAGGCGTTTGCTGCGGGGTCTCTCTTCCATGTCGTTATGCATCCGTTGGAAGATCACAACACAGCCCCTACACAAAAAACAGTTATGGCCCACCGAGTTGGTACAGCCTTTGGCGTATTGTTTGTCATTTCTCTGATCAGCGCACATTATGGCCAACACACGCCTACTGTTGCCCCCATTGACACACACGGTGGGCATCACGACGTTGATTTGATCGCGGCTATTGGTCGCTTGCTTGCTCCACTACTGTTACTCATTTTCGCTGCTGCCGCTGCATATGGAAGATTGAGCGACGGTAAAATGGCGTCAGCATATCGTAACCTGCAAACCGTGACACCTTGGACTCTTGTCATTTGGTTAGCGGCAGCCGTTATAGCCGTCCTAGAGCCAGATTTACTTCCTGCACCAGAGGGAGGCGATATCCTCCTTACAATATGGCTGGTTGTTACAGCAGCCGTCCTCATTCACACTGGCGCAAGATCATTCTTTTCTGTGCTTATGCCAAAGTTTCTCGTGCATAAACACGAACATTCTTAAACACCATCATATACCGGCTAATCCTAGACATACGTTTTTACTACTTGCACCGCTTCGCCTTTACCGCTAGCCATTCGGCTAAATATGTTTGTGACAAGGAAAATGAATGCGGTTTTCAGGCAAAAATATAGTTGTGACTGGTGGCACCTCTGGTTTTGGTGAAGCCATCGTACGTGCATTCGTTGAAGAAAATGCTACCGTACATTTCTGCGGCCTGATCGACGCAGAAGGTCATCGTGTCGAAGAAGAAACGCTGAGCATGCCTGGCAAAGCTATATATCATCACTGTGATGTACGTGTTGAAAGCAGCGTCGAAACCTTTATCAACAGTGCTGCAGAACATACCGGCTCTCTCAATATAGCGGTTAACAATGCTGGTATTAGCCACGTGGCTGCACGTTTTGCTGAACAAGAACCAACAATGGTCGAGGATGTATTCCAAACAAATGTCATGGGCATCTGGTATGCTATGCGCCACGAAATTCCATACATGCTAAAAGTCGGTGGTGGCTCAATCATCAACACAGCTTCAATTTTGTCTAAATCTGGCGCGGAATGGATGGCTGCTTACGGCACCAGCAAACATGCTGTTGTTGGCCTCACCAAAAGCGCCGCGCTTGATTATGCAGGTGACAATATTCGCATTAATGCCGTATCTCCTGGGCCAATGCTTACCCCCATGTTTGAACGAGCGCTCGCAGATATTGGCGGCGACATGAGCAAATTTGCTGGCGGTTTCCCCAAAGGTGGCCCAGCAGACCCACGTGAAGTCGCAAAAACAGTGCTTTATCTCGCCAGTGATGAAGCTGGTTATACTACAGGAGCAAATGTTATTGTTGATGGTGGTGCTTCGAGTGGCTAAACCCTTTATATCTACTAGATATACGCGCACTACCCCTTGAAAAACCTTGGTCCATCAGCCAGATACAGATGATTGCTTCTGTCAGGAGACGCTAAAATGAATTTAGTGAGCGATTGGTTTAGAAAAACCTTTGCCGATACACAGGTCGTTCTCTTGATGCTCGTTCTGGTCATCACGGTGTTGCTTGGTGTCATTTTCGCCAAAATGCTGGCGCCCGCGATTGCTGCCATTGTCATTGCCTTCCTGTTAGACGGCCCAATAACATGGCTTAGAAAACATGGCGCCCGCCAGTCAATAGCTTTCATATCAGTCTATCTTGGCTTCATCATGGTGTCGCTGATTGCTGTTCTGGCGGTCATCCCTCCGCTTGTACAGCAGATTGGACAATTCATTAGTGATACGCCAGCTATGGTTGCCAGCGTGCAAGAAGCGTTACTCTCGCTGCAAACTAGCTTGCCTGAAATTATTTCAGAAGAACCAGTACAAACCAGGTTTGCCAGATTAGGCGATGAGGTCGCCAATGTAGGACCAAGATTACTGCAAAGCTCTGTAACAGGCGTAACAGGCGCAGTAAGCTATATCGTCTATATGGTGCTGGTTCCTGTAATGGTTTTTTTCTTCCTGAAAGATAAAGAAGTTATACTGAATTGGATTAGTTCGTTCTTGCCGAAAGACAGAAGCCTTTTGGACCAAGTTTGGAAGGAAGTTACCGAGCGTGCAGGCGATTATGCGCGCGGCAAAGTATATGAAATACTCATCGTTGGCGGTGTATCTTTCTTCACTTACCAGCTTATGGACTTGCGGTACGCCACACTGCTTTCAGTAGCAACGGGTTTAAGTGTCGTTATTCCTTATTTTGGTGCGGCCGTAGTGACCTTCCCTGTAGCGCTTGTCGCATACTTTCAGTGGGGGATGAGCGGTGAGACCTTTGGTGCTGTCATCGCCTATCTTATTATTCAAGCTTTAGACGGTAATTTGCTCGCACCCCTGTTGTTTTCTGAAGTAGTGCATCTTCACCCTAACGCCATTATTATTGCCATTCTGGTTTTCGGCGGCATTTGGGGGTTATGGGGCGTTTTCTTTGCCATTCCACTTGCAACTGTGGCCAATGCAATTATCCGTGCATGGCGGCAACGCAACGCTGACAACGGGGCCACTGCAACGCCCTGATTCAAAATTACTTTTCTTCTTTCCTCTTTTAGGTGTAAATAGAAGAGGAAGAAAA
>JBFOLV010000166.1:0-3807 GCA_040830325.1 Kordiimonas sp.
AGTGTCGTGCCCATTACGGCCCCCTTCACATTTTTTCTGATCACAGGAATAGAAAAATGCTATCTCAAGGATAGTAAAGAGTCAATTAAACCCGACAATTATTCAGTACATGAAAGGGTTTAGAGCACTTTCTTTCACAAACAGACAAGCTTATTTTGTTGAATTCGCGACCTTGGGCGCCTCATCATCTACAGCTATTTCTTGCAAATCATCACTGATAAGGCGTGTAAGGTCATTCTGTGCCATATCAATTGCAGAAGTAACAGCAGAAGCAAAGCCATGTGCATTAGCACCGCCGTGGCTTTTCATAACAAGGCCATTCAATCCAAGGAAAACACCACCATTATGGTTGTTAGGATCAAGATGATCCTTGAGTGACCTGAGCCCATGGCGCGACAGCATGTATCCTAGTTTCGTAGACAGTGACGACTTGAACGCTCGCCCCAGCAAGCTAGTCACTAAGCGAGCTGTACCTTCTGCTGTCTTTAAAGCCACATTACCTGTAAAGCCATCAGTAACAACTACATCAACTTCACCTGCTGCAATGTCATTGCCTTCCACGAAGCCAACAAAATCCATTGGTAAATGCTGGGACTCTCGTAGAACATCAGCAGCAGCTTTAATGCTGTCCTTCCCCTTCAAGTCTTCAGTGCCAACGTTCAACAGCGCTACAGTCGGCCGACTGAGCCCCAAAACAGTCCTGACATAACCTGCGCCCATAATAGCAAACTGCACAAGGTTATTGCTGTCACATTCGACATTAGCCCCAAGGTCCAACATAACACTTTCGCCGCGAAGTGTTGGTAGTGGAGAAATGAGTGCCGGACGATCGATTCCAGGCATTGTACGAAGCATAAATTTCGCTAACGCCATCAAAGCACCTGTATTGCCAGCTGATATGGTAACATCTGCCGCACCATCTTTAACCGCTTGAATTGCAAGTCCCATAGATGATTGACGGCCGCGACGCAGCGCTTGCGATGGTTTCATATCTGATGAAACTGTATCTTCAGTGTGAACAAGCTCACTTGCGGCACGCAGCTCTGCATATTGCTCCAGAAGCGGCTTTACGAGACCTTCATCCCCAAAAATGAGAAACTTTGTATCTGGAAATAAAGTGCGCGCCTGCGCAATACCCTCGATAACCATATCAGGAGCATGATCGCCACCCATGGCATCGACTGCGATGGTAATTTTATTTGCCACCAACACTATCCAATCTTACGCGAACACATCGCTCTATACTCATCAGCGGGCAGCACAAAATACTATTACCGCTTCCCCTCTTGGGCATGACCATAACGATTTAATTCAAATCTTCAAGATTCGTCCTTGAGTTTTCCAAGCGCTGCGAATGGGTTTTTCTTCTCTAACTCAGGCTCGTTAAAGGAAATATCTTTATTTTGCATGCCCACAAGTTCAGCGCCTTCAGCTCGAGGATATGGGTTCATTGAGATCGCAACTGTCTGTGCAACAATTTCCCCAACTTCCACTGTGTCACCTTCGAGAGCATCATACTCTGGCTGGTCCGCATCCATGAAATTTTCATCCGCGTCCATTCTATTGGCAGTTTCCGGGTCCACTAACAAAAGCGTAAATGGCGTATCTACTACTTCAGGCACATCTGCAAGCGAAGCAATACATCGCTGCACTAAATCAGCCTTTACATGCCCTTCAAGCAAAATACCTTCATCATTCGCCTTGCTTCTGATGGCCACTGACGCACTCATGGAATTGAGGGCAACTAGATCAAACCGCTGTTGAATCTCTTCGAGCTGCTTAGGCGTAGCAGTTACTTCATATGACTTTGCTTCCCGGTCAATCTCGGCAGCAACAAGATTCAATGACAAATCTGCTTTTTTGCTCATGATACAGCCTTTTCGTTGTTAGTTTTTTCAATTTCAGCAAGAGACGGCACAGGAAACACTATTTTACCCTCAACCAATGTTTCGGTGTCAGCCAACGCCAGCAATTTCCTAGCCTTTAACATATATAGCGCCAACTTATCAGCCGGTACGTTTTCATCACCGCCATATACGTTCTTGGCAAGCGCTTCGGTTAAAGCGTCTCCTGCCTCAACAGCGGTAAATGCAGCTGCATAAGCAGTGTGGCGCCCGAGCCAAGCGTTTCCGACTTTCTTCATTTCTTTACCGACACTCATGTCACCGACACCAATTTCTCGGAAAGATCGATCTAAATCGGTTACCATTGCTTCATGCATATTGCGTCGCAAACCCGTATACTGCTCACCAGCTTGCTCCAAACGGTCATCCACTAGAAACAAGTGAAGCAAGATCATATCGAACCTGCCCTCAATAGAGTCCTCCACATCATACTCTGAATAAAAAGCGGGATGACGAGCCTGTTCCACTAATTTTGTATATAGAGAATAAGCAATCTGTTTTTCTGCTCTACGTGCACGAAAAAACTTAAACATTCCTTTTAGACCTTTTTATTGCCAGAATCTGGGTGCAAACACTTGCAAACTGCTTTTTGTGCTGCACGCTCTAACATGGAGCCTTGCGCCGCGCAATGGCTCCCGCTATTAAAGCGTCAGGATGATTTTATGCGTCACTCTGTAAAACGATACAAGAGAGACGAAAGTAGGAAGTAACAGTATGTTGAAAATGTCTGCACCAAGCGCCCGCAAAAGCCTCTCTCTAGCGCTTTGCCTAGCAGCAGGTCTCGCAACCACTGCTTGCGGAAACGGTCGCGCAATTCGCGGATACATATTCGACAAAGAACTCGCTGATGCGATTATGCCTGGTGTAGACAACAGACAATCTGTTCAGTCCACGCTTGGTACACCTTCTGTTTCTGCAACTTTTTCCGAAGACACTTGGTATTATGTATCGACAACAGTTCGCGTCCGCCCCGTCTTTTGGCCTGACGCAAAAGAACACCGTGTGCTCGCAATTTCTTTCAACGAGAGCGGCGTAGTAGATAATGTCGACAATTATGATCTTTCACACATGCGGACAATCGACCCTGTAGGCGACAAGACGCCTACTCGTGGCCGCAAAATGAGTTTCTTCGAACAAATCTTCGGCAGTGTGGGACGCTTCTCTGGCCAAGCCCCCGTTGGATCACAGGGCGGTACAGGACCAAACGGCTAACATCACAGTCGAAATACAAAATAAAAGCCCCGGCAAAACCGGGGCTTTTTTTGTTTCAAACACATCCACTCAATTAGTGCGCAAGCATCGCCAGCAGCAAGAGTGCAACGATATTGGTGATCTTGATCATTGGATTAACAGCTGGTCCAGCTGTATCCTTGTAAGGATCTCCCACAGTATCACCGGTTACAGCTGCTTTATGAGCCTCTGAACCTTTACCACCATGATTACCGTCTTCGATATATTTTTTGGCATTATCCCAAGCACCGCCACCAGCAGTCATTGAAATAGCGACAAACAAGCCTCCGACGATAACACCAACTAAAAGTGCTCCCAACGCAGCAAACGCAGCAGCCTGACCAGCCACAGCGTTAATTACGAAATATACCGCAATTGGGCTGATAATAGGCAGCAAACTAGGAACAACCATCTCCTTGATAGCTGTCTTAGTGAGCAGATCTACTGAACGTGCATAGTCAGGTTTGGAAGTTCCTTCCATAATGCCAGGATTCGCCTTGAACTGAGCCCGCACCTCTTCAACAACCTCACCACCTGCGCGGCCAACGGCTGTCATGCCCATTGCACCAAAGAGATATGGAAGCATAGCACCAAGGAACAGTCCAACGATCACGAATGGATTGGAAAGACTGAAGTCCACCTGAACATTGCCGAAATACTTGTCGAGGTCGGC
>JBFOLV010000167.1:0-5509 GCA_040830325.1 Kordiimonas sp.
AACAGTAACCGACCTCAACATTCCAACCATAGCAGCATTCAATGGTTTCGCTGTTGGCTTTGGGCTAGAGATTGCTCTTGCTGCCGACATAAGATTAGCCACTTCAGAATGTTATTTCATGTTTCCGGAAGCCAAAAGAGGGCTGTTGCATACCAACGGTGTTTTATGGTTGCTGCCCCGCTTAATTGGCCTCGCGGCCAGCAAGGAAATGCTATTAAGCGGTTCAAAGTTTGATTCTAACTATGCCCTTAACTGTGGCCTAGTAAACTCAGTGTACCCAGCCAACGAACTCATGAAAAATGCAAAACTGCGAGCAAAAGAATTAGCAGGTAATTCCAATGCCTCCATCGAGCTAATTAAGGAAAACCTCAACAGAACATACAGCATGTCTCTTGACGAAATGCTCGAAGCAGAAACCAAAGGCTTTTTATCCATGCTTCAAACCAAAGACTTTCAGGAAGGCATTGTATCTTTTCTAGACAAACGCCCACCCAACTTTAAGACAAAAAAGCGCGCGTGATGCAAGCAACCTTCTGCAACATCGTTTTACATCAAACTTGAAATAAATTCCCTCAGCAGCTTCGCACAAGCTTTAAGGTCCGTTGCCTCAGGATCAACACTATATTGCCCCATCAAACCATCCAGCGAAGCCTGAACAACATCTGCCAACGAGCTAGATTGAGAAGAGGGAAAATACCCTTCTTGCATACAGTCCTCAATTAACCTGATCAAAAAGCTACGTTGCACCTGATTAGTTTGCGCCATAAAAGCACGCTTCTCTTCCAGGTCTCCAAAGCTACCAAGCACATCAATGTAGAGCAGGAATGGGTTCCGGTTCTGTTCTATGTAAGCAGCGCAAGCACTAGGCACTTCCAGAAGTCGGTGCTTTGCACTATTGTGTTTCTCCAATTGCTCACCCAAAAAGTCACCATAGTTTTTAAGGGTATCCCTTAGAACTGCTTTTCCCAGCTCTGACTTGCTACCATAGTGGTAAATAATCACGCCCTTGCTGATATCAGCGGCCTTTGCAATCTCTGCAAGTGATGTCTGTTGAAATCCAACACGTGCAAATATACCGCGTGCAATTTCTTGTATCTGCCTCTGCCGTGCCTCTTCGATAAAAGTTGGTTTAGCGCGCTTAGCTTTTGCCATGTCTAGTTACCTTAAACCCATCATGCTCATTTCATGGGATAATTACATCATATCGGCTTATGAAAAAGCCCTTAAGTCAAATAAGTAACGTGACATTCGAATTTTGTCCACTGGACAAATAATTAATCAATGGATAATATTTAAGGACACACTTCACTCACCAATTGGCAAGAAAGAGCAAGTCCCCAATGTCTGTTACCCATAAGAGCGCTCAATCCGCCATCAGTCGCCGCAAAATTACGGCTTATGCTAGCCCTACATTGATCACAAGCCTTGCATGGATGCCACTTGGTTACGTCATTGTAAAATTTTATGCCAAATACACCTCACTTGATCTCGCGACCATAGGCAGCATTATCTTACTAGCACGCCTTTTTGACGCTTTCAGTGACCCTATCGTCGCTTATTTATCAGATAGCCTCAACACTCGTTGGGGCCGCAGAAAACCATGGATCATCATTAGCGCCCCCATCACAGCCACAGGCTTTGCGTTGATGTTTATGCCACCAAGTGAAATTCATTGGTCATATTTTCTTACCGCAAATATCTGTCTTTATGTTGGCTGGACGTTTTTTGAAATTACCCACATCGCCTGGGGGCTTGAAGTGGTGCGCGACACTAAAAAGCGCTCTGAGCTTGGAGTACTATTGAAAGTATTTGCCTACGCCGGCTCTCTCTTGTTTTTTGCTTTTCCTTTTCTTTTCAATAGCGACCCCAATTCTTCAGAATTCACACCGTCAGTGATGAGTGGTCTGGGGCTCGCTATTGCTCTTACATTTCCCATTCTTGTACTTTTTTCTGTAAATGTTATGCCGACAGAAACGAAAATCGGGGGCATGCCCTATACCTTCAAAAACGCTTTGCGAGATATTGCCGCTAACCGTGCTTTTAAGATTTACGCATCAGCTTTTGTGGCTTGGGCACTTGCTGACGCTGTCCTGGTTGCACTGTTCCTTATTTATGTCGATGTGCACCTCAACGCATCCGCTATGGAGGGTATCATTTTACTCGCAGCATATTGTAGTCGTCTATTTGCTGCCCCTTTTGCCTATAAACTCCTGCAAAAATATGCACACAAATCCCTTTGGATCTACGCAACAGTTGGGAATGCTGTGTTATTCCCTCTCCTTGCATTATTCCCCTCTAGTGAGACAGCTCCCTATTTGATTGCTATATACGCAGCGATTCTCGGCACACTCGATTGTTTGATTGGTATCCTCATCATAACACTACTTGGAGACGTGATTGACAGGGACGCAAAACAAACAGGCCGAGACAAAGCTGCCAGTTATAAAGCGGCCATCAATCTATTTGAAAAAACTATCCGCGCCCTTGGCACCAGCGGAAGTCTTGCTATTGTAGGTATGGCTGGCCTCAATGTAGGTGACAACAACTCCCAGCAAGCAATCTTTGTCTTGATAGCTGTTTTGGCTAGTGTTCCAACACTTCTCAATCTTACATCAGCCGTCATCATGTGTCGCTATCCATCTCATGAGATAACCTCGCAACATGCGGGGGAGCACCTATAATGGATCTTAAACCATTACACACATATTCAGCAACGGAACTGGCCAACTTTATTAATACAGGCCAAATAAGCGCCGAACAAACCGTAAAACACTTCCTAAGCCGTATAGAGAAACATGACGATAAAGTTGGAGCTTTTGTCTTTCTTGATAAACGATCGGCGATTGAAGCTGCAAGAGAAGTTGACCGCAAAAAAAGAGCTGGTGAGCCTTTAGGTCTCCTTGCTGGCGTTCCGTTTGGCGTCAAAGATTTTACACATGTGCAAGGGATGCCAACCGCAGAAGGGTCAAGGCTATTTGAACCAACGACCTTGCAACCAACTGACGAGCCAATAATTGCAAGGCTAAAGGCTGAGGGAGCTATTCCGATTGGCAAAACCAATGTGCCAGAATTTGGTATGCATTCTGCTACATACAACGAAACTTATGGCATCAGCCGCAACCCGTGGGACATTACACGTACACCAGGTGGCAGCAGCGGCGGCTCTTCCGCAGCAGTTGCAGCTGGGCTTGTGCCTTTTGCAACAGGTACGGATGGTGGAGGGTCTATTCGCACACCGGCTGCCTTCTGTGGCTTAGTGGGGCTTAAAACTACCCACGCTCTAATACCACGCAGGGAGGGACAGTCTTCGCTCTCATGTCTTGGGTTTTTAACTAAAACAGTCGAGGATACGGCACGTTTAATAGATATCACCTGCGGTTCACATCCAAGCGATAAAATGTCTCTACCCAAACCGCACTCGCCTTTTGAACAAGCACTTGACCTATCAAAAGATCAAACCTTGAAAGCTGTTTGGTCTTCGGATTTTGGCTATGCTCCTATGGAGCCAGAGATAGTGGAGGTAGCACACAGCGCCTATGAGAAGCTGACGAACGCAACAACATTTCACACGTTTCCATATTCATTCGAACCAAACAACGTGTATCGCGCATGGATACTCGATTCTCTCAACTTTCTAAAAGAAACACTGGAAACGGATGGCTTCAATCTCGCGACACCTGATAGCCGTACACAACGCTTGCTTTCTACTTATTCAAAATCCAGCACATCAGACCACCTGTATGTTCAACAACAATTTGCCGAACTCGAAAAATACATTGGCGAATTCTTTTTAAAAGCTGATCTACTATTTACGCCAGCAACGTCGTGCCCCGCCTTTGGCGCTCACGAGGAAATCCCCGATATCGTGAATTCGCTTGATGCCACATGGACAGGTGCCGAGCCGCTTTCAATGTTTGCAAATGTCGCTGGATTACCTGCAATTTCTATCCCAGCAGGATTTACCAAAACTGGATTGCCCGTAGGCTTACAAATTGTAGCGGCAAGGCATAACGATCTTTTGCTGCTTCAGCTAGCCCGTCTCTGGGAAAAAATACAGCCTTGGCCCCTTATCGCTCCTGACTATTCCTAATTTCCGCAATTCACTAAAAAGCTCACTTCAGCATCCTTTTTGGCAGCAATTCTGAGAGCCGCTTTATCTACCTTGCCATTCGGCAAGAGGGGGAACCCTTCAATCAAGTGGAACTTCTTTGGTATCTTGTAGTTAGCAAGTAAACTACGACAATGGTCTTTGATGAGACCAATATCCTGCTCAACCGTGTCGCATATAAGAAAGGCATGACCAACTTCAGAGTAAACAGCGTCGGGCACTCCGATCACAACAGCCATTTCAATGCCTACCAGAGTCTCAAGCGCCTGCTCTATTTCTGCTGGATATATGTTGTAACCGCCTGATTTATACATCTCTGAACGCCGCCCAGAAATACAAAAGGCACCGTCAAGCCGTTGGCTAGCCAAGTCACCTGTTCGCATCCATCCGTCATCATGAAATGTAGCTTCTGTCGCCTCAGGGTTATTCCAATAACCTTGCATGAGAAACTGCCCCCGAACACATATCTCACCTACGTCGCCTTGCTTAGTAGGATGACCACTTTCATCACGTAAAGAGACTTCATACTCCTCTGGCGGCCAACCAATACATGTTGCAAACGTTTCATCATCAAAACCATCACCCCTTATAAACAAGACATTGCCCGTGGTTTCCGTCATCCCGTAAACGTTGCAAAGATTGGGGACATAATCCCTTAGTCTTTTTACAAGATCGGTCGAAGCTGGATTACCTCCCCAAGTAATGTATTGAAGAGACGACAAATCAAACAACTCGACATCCGGGTGAGAAAAAGTGGCGTGCAGCATAACCGGAATTTGACCTAGATGCGTAATGCCATGGCGTTCGATAGTCCGTAAAATGCCTTTCGGGTCAAATTGCTCCATGAATACGAGTGTTCCACCCACAATGAGTGTAGTGCAACAAACATCACCAACACAGGCAATATGGTTGATAGGGAAATTACACAGCATACGCTGCGCCTTTAAACCCAGATTATATTTGGCATCGGTGCAAGAACAGTAAATCAGCCCATGGTGAGTGAGAGTTGCACCCTTCGGTTTTCCCGTTGTCCCTGACGTGTAAACGATCAGACATGGGTCCGTATGAACGGTTTCGGCTTGCCGTTTTGTAAGTTCTGACGAACTTACGCTTTTGCCACCTTCAATAAATGCTTTCCAACTCAATATTCTTTCGGCGTCCACTTCCCCGTCAATCGCAACAATTGAAATGTCTCGGCCCTTTTGCGCGCACACCGCTTCAAGGTCACTAAGATAATTTCTGCCATCAATTAAAGTGCGAGCCAGCACAAGTGTCGGTTCGCTATCTGCCACTGGATGCATCAACTCATGGCGAGAATATTTCGGATTCAATCCCACCCAAATCGCACCAATAGAAGCTGTCGCCAAAAATATTATAAAGTAATCTGGGCAAGGAGGAAGC
>JBFOLV010000168.1:0-6185 GCA_040830325.1 Kordiimonas sp.
CCACAGTTTTTTTTTTTAAAAGATACGCCGCCCCCCGAAACCTACACGCTTTCCCTACCCGCCCCTCTACCGATCGAATGAAGACGAGGCCTATAAACGGCTGCCCAACACCGCCATGCGCCAAAGCCGCAAAATCTCAACGGTCGCGGACAGTATAATCACCACCTATTCACTCGAGATATAAACACAAAACCGCCAGACAATATATTTATCTGGCGGCGCGCGCTTTTATTTAAACTTGGCAACGCTTGTTACGCGACTAAAACTTGGCCTGCGTCAAACATGGCTTGCAGTTCGGCCTCATCTATCCCTGCCAAAATGATAGTACCATGTGACCCAATCGACAGTTGCGCATCTCCTCCCTCAAAGGTCGCTGTCGCTTGCAGGTCCGCAAGTGTGAGGCCGTCAATCTGGCTAAGGTCCAGCTTATCCACGCTGCTGCCGGAAACTTCAAAGTCGTTAATTGTATCGGACCCGAAACCAGTAATGAACGAGAAGGTGTCTGCCCCTTCTCCACCCGTAAGGCTATCATCACCTGCACCGCCCCAGATAACATCGTCACCTGCGCCGCCAATCACATCATCACTGCCAGTGCCGCCAAATAACTGGTCAGTTCCTTCACCGCCAAGAACAGAGTCCGCTCCGGAACCACCATAGATCACATCGTTTCCAGCACCGCCGTCTAGCGTGTCATCGCCGCCGCCTGCGCCCATCCGGTCGTTACCAGCGTCACCTGTTACCATACCACCAGCGCCCTCTTGCGCCCCTGCCCAGATAATATCACCGCCGTCACCAGCCTGAATGGTATCACTGTCAGCCCCACCAAAGAGCTTATCATCGCCAGTCGCGCCCTCAATGCTGTCATCCCCTTCACCGCCGCGGATAATGTCATCATCATTACCACCATCCAGCGTGTCTTTGCCCACGCCTCCATCAAGGCTATCAGCCCCGTCACCGCCTGATACAGTATCGTCGCCGCCACCTGCTTCAATAGTATCATTGAGAGATGCACCCGTTAGCGTGTCATTGCTGTTGTCTGCATCCTGATCAGCTCGAATAACCACAGGCTCAGGTTCCGGTTCTGGTGTGGGTGTCACCACAACAACCGGTTCAGCAACATCTGTTACATTGAGAGTAAGCGTATAATCAGTTGCGGAGCCAGTTGTGCCGTCTTGCACACTGAAATCAAATGTTGATCGGGCGGCGCCATTTGCATTCGCAGCTGGTGTATAAACCAAGTTTGGGATATCAGCCACAGCAATGGTCTGTTTGCCTGTAACATCAACGTTTGAAAGCTTTAGCGTGTCACCTGCGGCAAGGTTCACGGTGCTAATATTCACCTGCGACAGTGTATCTCCGCTATCCACATCAGAGAAATTGAAGTCAGCCGCCTTGAATGTATAACTCGTGTCCTCATTCAAAGTAACTGTACTATCTGCGGCTGTAGGTGCATCATTTTGAGCAGCAAGATTAACGGTCAGCGTTGCAGCTGGAGAAGTGTCAGGACCTGTATCTGTAACGGTGTATGTTATAGTCCCAGCTGTTGTTGAATTTGCGGTTGGTGTAAACGTCAACTTCCCAATATCGTCAGGATTAATCAACGCACCTGACGTAATGTTTCCAACAGCAGCAGTAGCAGTTGTGCTGTCTTTCGCGGTTGTCGCAGCGCCCGCGCCTAGTGCAAGCGTACCACCAGTTACACCAGTAATTGTTATGTAGTTCACCGTATCAACAGCATCGAATTCCCTACTGGCTGCCATGCCAACAGTATCTAGTGTTACTGGCGTATCCTCTGTTCCGCTATAGGTGACAGTGGCACCAGTTGGCTTGTCACCATCTACTACAGTAATATTCAGCTTCTGGGACGCAGTTCCTCCATTGCCATCATTCACACTCACGGCAATACCACCCGTGGTTTCTCCATTCGATACTTGACTAATTGTTAGGCTATCCAATGCCGTATTGACATCAGACAAACTACCACTGAACTGCATGCTATTGTCATCTGTGCCATCGCCGCTACTGAAAGTGAGGCCCGTTGTGTTCAGTGAGAGCGTATCACTCCAATCAGCAGTCAATGTGACGGTGACATTATCCCCATCAGCATCAGCTACCTGCAGCGCATCATCTATTGCTACATTGCTTGCACCAAGCGCAATAGTCGGTGTTGAGGGAAGTGTTATTGTTGGCGCATCGTTAGCACCGTTAATAGTAACGACCACATTGGCAGCTGTTCCATCAGCGGCACTGACAGCAATTGTATCGGTTAGGGTTGCGTTCGCGGCCGCGGCTTGTACAGCTGTACTCGCTTCATTAACGTCATAGGTCCAAACACCGTTTGCCGCCATCGAAAGCGTGCCGTAGGTGCCTGCTAAGTTATTGGCAGCAGTGAAGCTGTTGTCCGTTCCATCCACGTCTGTTGAAGTAGCTGTTCCTGTAATCGTACCACTAGAATCTTCGCCAACAGATCCTGTCAAAACACCGCCTATAACCGCCGCATCATTGGAACCATTAATAGTGACCGTTACAACCTGCGTATTGCTATCTGACGCGGTGAAGGTGGTACTATCAGTAACAGACGCGCCCGCAGCAAGGTTCTGAACTTTTGATTGGTCAAGCGTGTATGTCCATGTGCCAGATGAAAGCTCAAAACTACCGTAACCATTTCCACCCGCAGTGGACGCAACATCAGCAAATGAAGGGTTATCCCCCACGTCTACATCCGTGATTGTAAGCGCACCTGTCGCTGTAACTGCTGCATCCCCAACATTACCTTCTGTTACCGAGCCTGTGGTTGTTCCTCCAATTACCGACGCATCTGCAGACGGTGTGATTGTAACCGTAACAGCAATTGAATCTGTACCACCCTTGCCGTCAGATACCTGGATAGTAAAATTATCTGTGCCTTCAGCGTCTGCGGTTGGTGTATAAGTGAAGTCTCCTGTCGGTTTGTCACCAGCACCACCAGTAGCAGTGAACGTTGCAGGGCTTGGCAGCGTTACAGTACCTTTACTAGCAGCAGAACTAACACTCCAAGTTAGTGTATCCCCGCTATCGCTATCGGTGACTTCTAGGCCAGTGAAGGTTGTTGCACTAGAATCCTCAGCTACTGTAAAGGCAAGTGCGTCATCTGCATCATCAAACTCAGGCGCTGCATTTGGTGTGTATGTATAAACCAGCGTGTCCAACACTGGCTGAACATTTCCATTGCTATTAGTAATTGTAAATTCTGTAACACCGGTCCAGTCAGTTGGACTAATCGTTTTGGTCGGCCACCCACCACTACGTCCAAATGTTGATATATCTTCAACTACGGTGGTTCCTGTCCCTTTAGTAACGGTATATGTGAGATTTCCTGTATAAGGAGTATTCAACCTTGCGTAGTTAAATGAACTGATATCCACAGCATGAGAAAAAGAAACTGTTACACTGGTAGCTTGAGAACCCTGATAATAAAGTGCCTCACCAACAGAGCCGCCTTGATTAATTACCCCAGCACCAAGCCAGTTAGCCGTACCATTCAAAGTTGCTGTCATCGTAATAGCCGTGCCGCTCGAAGAGTCAGTTTCTTCGTAAATACTGCTATCTCCACTCCGAAATGCACCGCCTGTAATATCAAAAGTACCCAGCGTATGCGGATAAGCAGCTTCAGTAGACTTCATGAAGGGCGAAGCCGTGCCGATCCGCCAGTCACCGCCCAGACTTTCTGCCCCTACAGGTCGGTCTGAGGCGAAGACAGTTGCCCCCAACTTTTCTTCTAATGCATTAATGAAGCGCTCACCGGCATTCATCCAGCCAACGGAACAGGCCCACAACGCCACCGCTGCTTTGCCGGCTAGTGCTTCACGGATTTCATTAACCGCATCCTCGTTTTTATAGAGCGCGGCAAAATCAAGCGGCGCACCACCCAAGTGAATAGCACCAGGTTCCCCGTGCGCGAGTAAATGGAGCGTGCTCGTTTCCTCGCGACCCTTTAGGGCAGTCGCTATTTGCTCCAGCGGGTTGCTGTCATGCGTAAGCCGCAGAATATCCATAGGCCGCGCGAGGCCTGTTAGCAGAATGTCCAGGTCCTGCACATTGGGACCAACAACGAGTAGTTCTGCCGTTTCGGTAAAACCGTGATTGATGCTGTTTTGCGCCTCGATAGTCATGGGGTAGCTCCCTTAAAAGTATCTCGTGAAATCTGGTCGATAAGCGTTGTGCGATCCGTTTTGGGCACAGCTCGGCTGTGTTCGGCGCGTACGCCAAACTGGAAATTGCTAGTTTTTCTGGGTCGTACCCCGGCAGGTTGCCGGGTTCTGATTTACTTAGTTTTCATCTGCGTGTTTCCCCATATTGCCAACATGGAAAGTATTGATGGAATTCTTCAAATCACGGGGGGTGTAGAGTATGTCTTTATCGACAAGTTCCAGAGCCACTTCGATCGACCTTAGCGGGCGTTCAAGCTCCAGCGATAACAAGGCTTCCCGTAAGATAAGAACCTGTTTGTCAGCGAGCCCCTCATCAAGGAACAAGGGCTTGATAGGACCCAAAGATGGTTTCGCAATTTTCTTTGGGTCAAGTTCTCGGCTAATACGGTAAGTGCCTTCATCGTCTGCATTATTGAAACACGACGCCACCAGTTCAGAGCAGACCATTTGGTTATCCTTACGCCAGTAATCCAGCGCCATATGGAACAAATTCACCAGCAGTAACTTGATCTGCACTTCCGCTTTGCCAGAAAACAATAGGTCAACGGCCTTTTCACCGAGTATGCCAGCCAGCGTTTGCTTCAAACGCGCCATGACGACATCTTCACCGCTGCGGAACAGACACCATATGGCAAGGAGACCCGCATGGGAGTATCCGTATTTGATATCTGGACCCGTGAAATAGCCATTCGCTGTTTCGAGAACCGGTTCCGCAGGCAGTGATGGGTCACCCAGCGCTATAGGCGGTTGCTGATAACGGTATACGCTAATTGGACCTTTCCAATAATCAGTTAAAGGTTTGCAGTTGATACCCTCAGTACCTGCTTCAATAACTGTACGCTTATCATCACCGTCAACGCCTACTATCGCTGCGTGGAAATATTGGTCACCGTCAAACTCTTTGATCGCAAAATGGATAAGCGGCATGAGTTCCGCAAATTTTTCCTTCTTTTCTTCCTCCGTATAACTGCCCCAGTGCTGCCAACACCGGAGTGCGGAAAAAACCAATTCAACGATTTTCTCACGCTCTTTTTCAGGTGGCTTTACGGCATCATACTGCAGTAGTAAAATATCCCCCGGCATTACATCATCAAGAGAAATCACTGAAGCTGGAATGATGTTTTCATCTGCGCGACCGGAAGGAGATGCCATTTCGGCTACAGAAGTATTTGAGGCCACAGTCTCCTCGCCCGTTGTGTTGGCCGCTGCAATCTCGGCGCCAAAATGGCCACGCATAAAATCTTGTGTCTTACGGAGAAGGTTAAATGTATGTGCCACAGGCTTACCCCAAATTGGTTGCGTTCATTTGTTAAACCTACTGTGGAGAAACGCCCCGGAAAAATCCTGCCAGCGACACCGATTTTTGGGCCATGGCAGAAATGTCTGAGAGCTTTGGCAGAAATGTCGCCTATGCCATTTGTGACACAAACGGTAATTTAATAAACATTTTCAGATAGTTACTCTGAAGAGAGAAATTCGGATGGTGCAACGCCGTATTTTTTATGAAACAGCTTGCTGAAGTAGCTGACATCCTTAAAACCACAACCATATGCCGCCTCAGATACATTCACGGCGCGCGCAGAAAGCAATTGATATCCATGCTCCAATCTAAAACTTCTTATAAGAGACGCCGGTGTTTGAGCGGTTAAATTAACCACACGGCGATGCAGTTGGCGTGTACTGACAGCCATTGCTTCAGCAAGTTCCGCAACTTGAAAATCAAAATCAGAAAGATTGCTTTCAATAGTTTCGCGCAATTTGTTCTCAAAGACCTGATCTTTAGAGAGAATATCAGGATCAATTTTTTTGGCGGCCTCAATTGTCCGGTACTGTATTTCAGATTCAAGCAAATCGGTTTGCTCATCTGTTCGCTGGCGCGCCTCATCAAGCGAGCTGATCATCCGGTTAAATCCATTTGCTATGTTTGAAAACTCATCTCGTGTTTCAACGGAAATATTCCGGTCCAACTGGCCCTCATCCACGCGCTTTAAACCC
>JBFOLV010000169.1:0-2251 GCA_040830325.1 Kordiimonas sp.
GGGCCCCTTGTAGAGGCGACACATGATAAACTTGGTTTCACTGCCCCTTTAACAGCCATTACCGCTGCTGTTGTGGGGGTTATTCTGAATTTGGCGCTGTTCTTTAGTTATCATGTATTTTGGCCTGAGGGCTTTACGGCACCATTTGACTGGTGGTCAGCATGCATAGCCATTGCTGCGCTTGTCGGCTTGCTGCACTATAAACGCGGCGTTATAGAAGTGATTACGGTGTCCGCAATGATCGGCCTGATTGTTAAGTATCTAGCGTAGTTAAGTAACTGGCTTTGATGTAAACGAACATAGTTGAGGATGTAGGTTTTAGGGCTTTAACTGCTGCGATGATAGATCAGTTTCCACATATGCACACAGCTCTTGATGAAGCCAAACGAGCTGCTGAAATGGGCGAAGTGCCGATTGGTGCTGTGGTTGTGGGGCCTGACGGGCAGGTGCTATCACAGGCAGGAAATAGGGTTGTCGGCCCAAAGGACCCAACCGGCCATGCGGAATTGATTGCTATACGGGAAGCTGCTGCAAAATTTGGATCGGAAAGGCTTGAAGGTTGTAGTCTCTATGTGACGCTGGAGCCTTGTGCGATGTGTGCTCAGGCAATTGCTTTTGCTCGTATCAGTAGGCTCTATTACGGCGCAGAAGACGAGAAAGGTGGCGGCGTTACTGTGGGTGCGCGTATCTTTAGTCAGCCAACAACGCACCATAAGCCTGAAGTATATGGCGGTATCCTCGATAAAGAGGCTGCAAAATTGCTTAGAGACTTTTTTAAAACCCGGCGTTAAACTCTCTTCATGGACGGGGACTTAATAACACAAATCACCGGTTACGCTACAAAGGCATGGGCCTGGTTCCAAAGCAGTTTTCTGGAACCTGAGCGGCTACTCGAAGTGGTGGTCATTGCACTTGCCATTGTGATTGCGAATGTGACGTGTGCCGTTATTCATAAAGGGATTATGAAGGCTTTTGGCGAGCATCCGCTTGTTCAAAAGGCTGATCGTCGGTTCCTTCATCCGATCCTTTCCGCCGCAATGGCCATTATGCTGATATGGACAGGTATTCTTGTCTTGCAGCCCTTTATGGCAACTTATTTACTGTCGATCGCATCTAGCTTGTTTGCCGCGTGGCTGTTTATTCGGCTTGCTGTTGGTTTATTGCCTAATAGGGAACTTGCTAAGCTCATTGCAGGTACGGCGTGGACGCTGGCGGCCTTGAATATTCTCGGGCTTTTAGACCCGATCATTACGGTGTTGGACGGCGCTAAACTGCCGCTCGGTGAAATTGAGCTAAGTGTTTTATCGCTCTTTACCGGCATATTGTCGTTTGCCGTTTTGATTTGGGGTGCTTTTGCACTGTCCCGGTTGCTGGAACGTCAGCTTAAAACCATGCAAAGTGTACCGCCGTCGGTGCGGGCACTCTTGAGCAAGGTTGGCAAGATTGTACTTGTCTCACTTGCATTTCTGATTTCCCTGAATGCGACAGGTATTGATTTAACAGCACTGGCTGTCTTTGGTGGTGCACTTGGTGTTGGTATCGGTTTTGGCCTGCAGAAGGTGGTCGGGAATTTTATCTCTGGCATTATTCTCTTGATGGACCGCTCTATAAAACCAGGTGATGTGATTGAAACCGGGGGCACATACGGCACGATCAACCGTTTGAGCGCCCGCTATACCAGCGTTATTACGCGGGACGGTACCGAGTATCTAATTCCGAATGAAGACATGATCACCCAGCCTGTGGTGAATTGGTCCCATAGCCACCGACTGGTACGCCGCCGTATTCCGGTTCAGGTTGCTTATGAAAGTGACATCCATAAAGCCATGGACCTTATGGTGGAGGCAGCCAACGAGGAAAAACGCGTTCTCAAGAACCCTGAGGCGCGCACTTTGATGCGTGGCTTTGGAGAAAACGGTGTGGACCTTGAACTACGCATGTGGATTGATGACCCGCAAAACGGCGTTTCCAATGTAGCGAGCGCCGTGCTGCTCAAGATATGGGATAAATTTAATGCTGAGGATATAGAGTTTCCATATCCGCCGCGCGTTGTGCACGCTAAATACTATGCCAAATTACCATAAAACTGGCACCTGAAGACCAGTGACCGAGTAACTGCGTACCCAAGCGCCACCGAAGAAGCATAAACCGGCTATAACGCAAAAAAGGCGAGCAAGTTACGTCTATTATGATGTTAGTGGGGACTATTGTTGCGGCTTATATAGCCTATTCTGTTTTATATATAGGTACC
>JBFOLV010000170.1:0-3191 GCA_040830325.1 Kordiimonas sp.
TCTACTAAGACAGTAAAAATGAAATCAGTTTTCATTTCAGGCAAAAAGTTCAGATGACTCTGCGTTCCCCCAAGGAAACCCTTACCCGTCAGTCCGCCTGAGCCGAGCGCTATCTTGGACTGAGTAATTTGATACCCTGCACCCAAAGGATCAGATTCAGGATTCAGAAACGTCAACACCCTGCTCTTTTGATAGGTTTTCATCATCTGCCAAACAACAGGAATAGCGGCTGTGACACTCACTCCCGCCGCAATGAATAACCAGACAGGCAAACCGGCTAAAAACAAAACTGTCACACCGCCCATTATAATCATTAGGCCTGTACCAAAATCTGGTTGCCTCACCACTAATGCAGCGGGGATAAAGATAATCAACATGGGTGTTATGATCGAAGAAATTCTGCGCGCTTGCTCATAGGTTCGAGCGTGATAGTAGCGCGCCAAAGCCATTACTACCGCTATTTTCATAAGTTCCGAAGGCTGAATACGCATAAAGCCAATATCAAGCCAGCGCTGTCCGCCCATCCCTATCGCCCCTGCAAACTCTACAAACACCAGAAGAAGTATGCCGCCAACCCATGCGGGATAAGCAAGAGCCATCCAGTAACGAATATCTGTGACTGCTATGATAAGCATCAAGAATAAGGCAGCCCCAAATCGCATAGCATGACGTGAGGCCCATGGCTCCCATTGTCCACCAGCAACAGAGTAAAGCATGCCAATACCTGCCCCGCCGATCAACAGTGTGAAAAAGACGATACCCCAGTTTAAACCGCGCAGGCGCTGGAACAGGTTTTTGTCAACCCTGCGCGGGCCGAACATACGAGCATTACCCATTAAGCATCTCCTCCATTCAAAGGAGCTTTTACACGATCGCTATTATTGAGGCTTTCATTGTTCTGCGCTCTCAACTCCAGCGCTTTATCCATTAAATCACGGCCAATTGGAGCTGCAGTCTTTGCTCCTCCACCACCATGCTGCACAAGTATGGAAACTGCGACTTCGGGTGCTTCAGCAGGTGCATAACCAACAAACAAGGCATGGTCACGTGTGTTCCAAGGTAACTCCTCGTTTTTGACAACGCCAGTTTCCCGTTCTGCTGTGGTAATACGTCGAACCTGTGCCGTTCCCGTCTTACCTGCCTGAATAATAGCCCCTTTAGGCCGCCCTCTAGTATCCCGGCCAGTCCCCGATGGTCCTTCCATGACCATTTCCATACCGCGGCGCACCGTTCTTAAGTGCAAGGGATTTACATCCAAACGTGCGAAAGTGTCCTCCAGATAGCCGTATGGGCGATAAACATCCTGCTCAAGTGGTTCCTTAATAAGTTTAGGCGTAACAGCATAGCCCGTTGCAAGACGCGCTGTCATCACAGCAAGCTGTAAAGGTGTCGCGAGCATAGCCCCCTGTCCAATAGACACATTCAGGGTTTCCCCTAGATTCCAACGCTGCTGGAAAAAATCTCTCTTCCATTTTCTATCAGGTACAAGCCCTGATTTTTCTCCGTCCACGCCTAAATCGTAGGTTTCACCAAACCCAAAACGCCTAGCCATGTCTGCTATATGATCAATATCCAATTTCTCGGCGATTTCATAAAAATAAACATCGCAGCTATTTGATATACCCCACAGCAAATTTTGCATGCCGTGTCCCGCGGGCCGCCAACAGTGGAAAACATGATCACCCAGAGGGTGTCGCCCATTACAATAAAACTCTGTTTCAGGTGTTATAATACCTTGTTCTAGAGCTGCCAGAGCCACTAACATTTTAACCGTTGAGCCAGGAGGGTATTGCCCAGACAGACACTTGTTAAGAAGTGGCTTTCTAGGGTCACCTAAGAGGCCTTGCCAATTCTCTTGGCTAATGCCGCCAGTAAACTCATTAGGATCAAAACTAGGCGACGAAGCCAAAGCCAATAGCTCGCCAGTATTTACATCCATGACTACAGCGCCTGCGGCTTCCTCTCCAAGCTGAGATAGGGCAAAACGTTGAAGGTCCAAATCAAGACTCAGGTGCAGCGGATCACCCTTCGTAGCTTCTTGCCGAGGTGGCAAATCACGAATTTCGCGTCCTACAGAATTAACTTCCACTCGGCGAGACCCTGCAACTCCTCTAAGTTTCTCTTCGAAACGCCGCTCAATACCCTGCTTACCAATTTTGAACCCAGGTAACCGATAGAGAGGGCTAACCCCCACATCATCTTCACCAGGTGTTGCTAAATACCCAACAATATGAGCAACCTCTCTACCAGATGGGTAGTAACGCGATAGACCCGCGAGCGTTTCTACACCGGGCAAATCTGGCATCTCAACGTTCACTCGACTGAATGTTTCCCAGTCCAACTGGTTAGCGACGGTAACAGGTACAAATTTACGCTGTCTCCTGATCGTACGTTTTACACGCGCAAGCCTTCGCTCGCTGAGCTTCACAATCCGGCCAAGCTTTGTCAGTGTATCAACGACATCCTGAGCTTGCTCAGGAATGAGTACTACTGCAAAGTCTTGCCTGTTGGTCGCCAGCTTTTTGTTATGTCTGTCGAAAATCTCACCGCGCTCAGGTGGCGTGAGCCTTAGTGATATCCTGTTTTTGTCAGCCCTAAGTCGGTATTGTTCGCCGTTCACGATAGAAAGATAGTAAAGCCTGCCGCCTAGCGCGGTTAGCGCAGCACCCTGCACCCCCGCAAGAATGAAAGCCCGGCGGCTAAACGTTTGATATCTCTGCCCTTCACGCGCCATACAAGACAATACTCTTAGTTCGACATACTTCTACGCAATCTACCCAGTATAAACCCAAGTGGTGCATAAGAGAACGCAGTAACCAACCACTGTATCAACAAAGGCTGCACAGGCCACAGCATACCATTTACAGCGGACACAATCATCCATGACAAACTGTATAAACCTAACGACATAACGGCAAAAACAGCCCAGTGCACGGCCCTATTACGACCCCGAAAATGTTTAATCTGGCTGACTACAAACAAACGGGTCAGCAAAAGCAAAAGCATATTTAAGCCAAGCGGCACATTCAGCCAAAGATCAAGGCAAAGTCCCACAAGCGCACAAGCACCATAAGGCATCAGAAGCGGCCTTGAAACCAGCCAGTAAAAGATCGAGATCATAGCAAGGTGGGGCATCGCCACATTGGCTACGCCACTACCTAGCGGTAACAACATCAATATCGCCATGAAGA
>JBFOLV010000171.1:0-7538 GCA_040830325.1 Kordiimonas sp.
GAGGTTCTTGGTTAGGTCAGACATTGGACGTGTGATATTGAAGGCTCCAGCCAGAGGGGTTGTGCCAACGACGTCCGTATGAATGCCGACTTTGTCTAATGTATTTTCATATGTAGGCACCATCCCGAAAATGCCGATTGAGCCTGTGATTGTTGAGGGGGCTGCCCAAATTTCATCAGCAGTTGCGGAAATCCAATATCCACCGGACGCAGCGACTGGACCCATAGAAGCTATTACTTTGATGCCTTGCTCTTGTGCGGCAACTAATTCTTGGCGGATTAGTTCGGAAGCAAACGCGGAACCACCGCCACTATTGATGCGAAGAAGGATAGCACCTGTGTCCTGGTTGTTACGTGCTTCACGAATGTAGCCCACAACAGTCTCGGCAGCTGTTACAGTTACAGGGCCATCTCCCATAACAATAGGGCCTTGTGCAGTAATAACAGCAATATGTTTGGCATCTGGCTCAGGCCGATCTGTTGCCGCTAGATAGGCCTGATAGTGAAATTGTTTGAATGATGTGCCAGACGAATCAAAACCATACTCTTCAATAAGAGCTTGGCGCCATGCTTTGCGCGGCGATAACTCGTCTACAAGACCAGTTTGTAGTGCAAGCTTGCCGAAGTCACCACCTGATGCACTCAGTTGATCTGATATAGACACAATGTTGTTCTGGAGAGTACCTGCTTCCATACCGCGTGCAGATTCAATTGATGATGTATACTGGTTCCACAAACTTCCAAGGTAATGAAGATTAGCCTCTTTTGCGGCGTCTGACATATCGTCGCGAATGAAAGGTTCAACTGCTGCTTTAAAGGTACCTACGCGGAATACATTTACACTTGCGCCAATTTTATCGAGCATGCTTTTGAAGTAGGTAGGATAAGCTCCGTAACCTGCCATTAGGATGTTTCCAGCGGGGTTCATGAATACTTTATCCGCCTCTGCCGCTAGCAAATAGTCAGATTGGCTGTAGGCTGTTGAAAGCGCATAAACTTTTTTACCGCTTTCTTTAAAGTCGCGGATTGAAGCAGCAATCGTATGAAGGTGGCTTGGAGCGGCACCTGCCATAGAATCCGTGATAAGTGCAAGTGCAGCTATTCTGTTATCGTTTTTGGCACGCTTGAGGGCACGGGTAATATCATGGATGCTCGTTTCGGCTGCACGGTTACTATACTGTGGGAAAGCTGTTTCAAGTGGGTCTGGGAATTCCACTTGCTCAACAATGTTGCCATCAGGCCAAAGTAGGAGGACAGAGCCGTCTGGCACTGTTGGGCGCGGGTTTGAATTCGCATTCATAACAAAAATGCCAATTACCAACAACACGAGTGCCCCAATGGTAAATGAGCCTAAGCCTTGAATAAAAGTACCGATAGATTTGATGAGTGCCCAGATACCCTTCATAGGGGAATGCTCCGTCTTTAATTTTATTGGCAAGCTGCTTACAGTGTATGAAAGTGCAGTGCTAAGGTCCATATCGTAAAGATATGGTAATGCCACTATGTAATTTAAACGGTTTTATACTACAAAAACCAAACCAGAAACCTAAACATAGGTTCAAAAAAGCGTTAACGACGGAAGGAAAACAATGCCATCACATGTACCCAACGTGCCAGTTTCAAGGCACCAGAGATCAAATAGCTTAGCGGACGACATTGATTATGAGATCAAAGGTGCGGAAATGCAGTTCGTGGAAATTGAACTTGATCCGGGTGAATCTGCAATAGCGGAGGCAGGTTCAATGATGTTCAAAGACCAGCATATTAATATGAATGCGGTATTTGGCGATGGCTCGGGGCAAGAAGACGGTTTTATGGGGAAACTGCTAAGTGCAGGCAAGCGTTTGTTAACAAACGAAAGCCTTTTCACGACAGTGTTTACGCATGAAGGGCATGGTAAAGCGCGCGTTGCTTTTGCTTCTCCATACCCTGGAAACATCCTGGCTTTTAAATTGGATGAAGTAGGCGGTAGGTTGATCTGCCAAAAGGATGCTTTTCTCGCTGCTGCTAAAGGCGTGCAAATTGGCATCCACTTGCAACGCAAAGTTATGACAGGATTGTTCGGCGGTGAAGGTTTCATAATGCAGAAGCTTGACGGTGACGGTTGGGCGTTTGTTCATGTCGGTGGAACCGTAATCGAACGAGAACTAGCACCGGGTGAAGTGTTGCATGTTGATACAGGTTGTATTGCGGCGATGACTGCAGATGTGGATATGGATATTGAACAGGTTGGTGGTATCAAATCTATGATATTCGGAGGCGAAGGCGTGTTTTTTGCCAGATTGCAGGGGCCGGGAAAGGTTTGGCTGCAAAGCTTGCCATTTAGCCGACTTGCAGGCCGTATTTGGGCAGCGGCACCTCAGGCAGGTGGAAAACGTCAAGGTGAAGGCTCTATCCTGGGTGGTATCGGCGATATGCTTGACGGGGATGGCTAGAGTTTATGAATGTCAAAGTACATGATCCAATAACTCTATATCGTTCAAAGCGTTTTTTTTCCGCATTTCCCTCGGTGGTAACCGTACCATCCGGTGATATTTTGTTGGCGTTTCGCCGCGCACCGGATCACCGTTGGTTGTTGGGTGATATTGCTGAAGAAGATTTTAACAGTGTGGATCATGTACACTTTCGCTCCCATATTGCTTTCCAACGGTTTGGCGCTGATTTGCAGGCAAAGAGTGACCCAACCATTTTGCCTGTACATGCTGAGGCAGGAGATCAGGACGGTAACCTTTATTTAAGTTCTTCGGGAAGGTTGTTCCAATATAGTTTTCGTTGGTACCCAATCACGATTGAAACACGAGACCAGCTTAAAGAGAAAGGTGTTGATACCCTGAGTAGCGAACACTATGGCGCTGGTTATATATTCCACAGTAGTTATGTGCGGTTTAGTGACGATTTGGGTGAAAACTGGTCAGAGCCGTTTGATATACCGGCTGACCCTCTCGTAAAACAACATACGTGGCCCGAAATTACAGGTACTGGTGCCTTCAAAGGCCGTATGATTGAGTGTGAGAACGGCGATCTGCTTGCCGCCGGATACAATTGGGGCATTGCTGGTGAAAAGAATTCAGTTACACGTTTCTTTCGTTCCAAAGATAATGGCCTGAGCTGGGATTATGAAGAAAACTATGTTTCTGGCGGTGATATTGGAATGCAAGAACCAACATTAGCGCGTTGGCCAAATAATAAAATTACCGTTTTTCACCGTACGAGCAATAACGAAGACAGGCTTGTCATTGCGCAGTCAGGTGATGATGGGCTTTCATTTGACCAACCCGAAACTATTGAAGTTATCGGGCATCCCTATGACGCGCTTGTCCTGCCATGTGGAAGCCTGTTCTTGAGCTATGGTTATAGGCATGAGCCGATGGGCGTGCGTGCCCGAGTTGTTAAAATAGGGCAAAAGATAGAAGAGGCAGAAGAGATAATAGTAAGGGATGATTGCCCTTGTCGGGATACTGGATATCCGTCAGCTACTCTCCTGAATGATGGACGTATTCTTCTGGCGTACTATTTCACTGATCCAGCGGGTATTCGCGGCATTGAAGCGTCTATTGTTGAAATTGATTAGGATATGGAAATGACCATCAGCACTGAAGATTTGCTTAGTCAGGGCTACCGCCAACTGGATATGGATGAGCCTTTTGAATTGCTAGTAGGCCCTTTTTACCTGAATGAGCAAAGCGATGGCACTTTCAAATCAGCTTTCATTGCAGAGCAAAAGCATACAAATGCGATGGGTATTGTTCACGGCGGTTTACTGATGAGCTTTGCAGACTTCTCACTTTTTTCAATAGCGCGAAACAAAGTTGATGGCGACTGCGTGACTGTTGGTTTTAATAGCGAATTTGTTTCTTCAGGTAAGGTAGGGGAGTTAATTGAATCCTCTGGTGAGGTTGTCCGCGCAACTCGGTCCTTACTATTTGTTAGAGGCACAATTTACTCCGGAGACAACACGCTTATGTCGTTCAGTGGAATATTGAAACGATTAAAAAAATAGCTGCATACCGTTCGGTTACAGGGGGTAACCGTTCAGTAGTTGATGAATTGTTCAGTTAAGCCGTTAAGGGCACTCTCCTGTCAAATCGCAATGACAGGAGTACCGTATGACACCAAAACTATTCATTAAAGTTAGCTTGATAGTAGGTATACTACTAAGCGCAACCATACCTTCTTTGGCGGAAGGAGAAGTTCATTTTATAGGGTTTAACAGCCTCAAGACTGAAAACAAGGCACATCACCAAGAGACGTTTGATGCCTATATCAGAAAGCTAAAGCCAATATTGGCGAAATACGGTGTTATCACTGATGTGTATGATGTTGTTTTTGGTGGAGATGGATCAGTAAAAGCAGACTTAGTGACTTTTGGTACAGCAAAAGACCAGGAAAGTTTTCAGGCTTTTTTCCAAGATCCAGAGTTTCACAAAATATTCCCAATGCTTTTTGATGCTCTTGATGAACATCAGGTAGTTTTTACAGCTGATGCTTTCTCTCCTGACGCGGAGGCCATTCCTGACCATACTTTTTTAGCACTTAACTGGCTTAAGGGTGACGTTGTGGAGGCTCGGAAAGAAATTGATGTTCTTGTCGAGAAGTTAGCTCCTTACAACAAGAAATACGGTGCGAGGAAAATAGCTTTTGGCTCTGGGGTGTATTCTAACAAAGGTCTGGCAACAGAAGTCGTTGATACAGTGCCTCCTCAATTTGTTGAACTTTGGTCGATAGAGGATGCTCACGGCTTATTTGAAGACGCTAATGCGAAGAAAATATTCAAACAGACAAGCGCGATTGTAGAGCGTTCTGAGAGCTACTGGCTACAAGAGCGCAAAATCCACTAAATTTGATTATGTTGCAGTGCTGTGATTTCATGTCGCTGTGACTTTATGAAAGAAAACAATGTTTACAAGTCGACAAAAAGCTGACGCATTAGCCATATGTGCAATCAGCATCGGGCTCCCAGCTTATTATAAAGTTAAGTTCTTTCTTGGCGGGCAGATAGGGTGGAAAGAAATATGGTCCCCTGCTGGCCTGATTGAAATTGTGTGGGCTTTTTGTTTGGCGTGTTTGCTCGTTGTTTTGTACCGGAAAGTTGGTCCGCTTTTAGCGTCGAAAATGCCAAATGCTTCAAAGCGGTTTATGCCACTTTTGACGGTGGCAATGAGCGCTTTGGTCGCTGTTGCTTTTACGCGATTCTTCTTTGTCTATGTAGTTGAATGGGGTTCTGGTGACGCTTTTGAGTTTGATATAGCGCTTCTTGCTATAATGCTTCCGTTAATTCTTTCTGGCGTTGG
Source organism: Kordiimonas sp. (assembly GCA_040830325.1). Lineage (GTDB taxonomy): Bacteria > Pseudomonadota > Alphaproteobacteria > Sphingomonadales > Kordiimonadaceae > Kordiimonas. Next base: position 5,291 of record JBFOLV010000171.1, read on the forward strand.
TGAACGTATCTTTTTGGAAGGAAAGGCAAAGGAACAGGCGCTAAAAGCATCAATGGCAGAAACAGAGGCGTTAACAGCGAAGTATGAAGCGTTAAAAGCCCGCTTAAGCCCTCACTTTCTCTTCAATAGCCTAAATACACTCGCAGATATTGTAGAAGATGACCCCAAGTTAGCTGTGCGTTTCATTGATAAAATGGCGGAAACATATCGTTACATTTTGGACAATAGAGATAAGCAAACAGTTTCCTTAAAAGAAGAAGTAGAGTCGATTGAGGCACTGCTTTTTGTTCTCGAAACACGTCATCCTAGCGCCTTGTCTGTGTCCATCGATTTGCCGGTGACGGGAGAGGGCTGGGAGGTTGTTCCGTTAACGTTACAAACATTGTTGGAGAATGCTCTTAAGCATAATCACTATAGTTCAAGTGCGCCGCTGGAAGTGCGTGTTTATGGTGATGGTGGCGAGCTTGTTGTGGAAAACAAGTTAAACAAACGAACGCAAGTGCCGTCGACGAAAGTAGGATTGGATAGTCTTATGCAAAGGGTGGGGCAAGTGTGTGGCCGGCCTGTCGCTATTGTAGAAGATGGCTTAAAGTTTCAGGTGCGGGTTCCAATGCTTAGGCCAGCTGCGGAAGCTGTTCGATGAGAGTTTTGATCATCGAAGATGAGCCGCGTGCGGCAAATAGGCTTGTTCGTATGATAAAGGCTCAGCTTCCTGCTGTACAGGTATTGGATAAAATTGGGTCCGTGAAAGGCGCGCTCCAGTGGTTTTTAAAAAATGAAGAGCCCGATTTGATTTTTCTTGATGTTCGACTTGAGGACGGTGACAGCTTTGAAATATTGAAAAAGCGAGATATCAAGTCACCAATTATTTTTTGTACGGCATACAGCGAATATGCCCTGTCTGCCTTTGAGGCCAATAGCATTGATTATCTGTTAAAACCGGTTAGCGAAGAGAAACTTGCCCGCGCACTTGCCAAATATGAGCGGTTTTTAGGCTTTAAAATGGAAACCGGTTCTTGGCAAAGCTTCTCCATTGAAGAGCAAACTAATCGGTATAAAAAACGGTTTATGGTTACCCAGGGCAGAAAGCTTGTCATGCTGGATGTAGATCATGTGATCATACTGGAAACTTACCTGAAGGGAACAAAGCTAATAGGTGAAAATGGGCGGGAATGGGTTCTTGATGATCCTGTATCAGCCATTGAGAAGCAACTAGACCCAGAAAAGTTTTATCGTATTAGCCGGCAGGATATTGTTCGTTTGAGTGCTATTCAGTCTATCCAAAAAACTGAAAGTGGTCACATAGTGCATGTGTGTGAAGGTATGAATTGTCGTTCTGTATCCCGAGCCCGTGTTAAGGGGCTCAGGGCTGCTTTGCAGAAGCTCTAAAGGTATATGCTAAAACCCTAAACCTGATTTATTCGAAACGAAGTGTGTAATGCCTTCACCAATCTCGTGATTGACGGTATCAGTTAGGCGCACCTTCAGAGTGTGTTGCCCTGCGGCTAGCTTTGGCTTTTTGAATTGAGCAACGATCATTGGCATGTAGCAGCCATTTTCCGTATTTACTGTTTCAGGGGCGTTCTGGCATCCGCCGGTTTTTTCATAGACCCAGTTGTAATGAACGAGTTCTAGTGGATTGTTATCAATACTGCCTTCGATGGAAGATGCATCGATGTTCGGTAGTATATCAAAAATTGCTATCTCGCGGTCACTAGATTGCACATTGTAAAATTCAGCTTTCTTCAGTGTCATTGGCCTGAAAGAAGCGAAGATGGTATTGGAGCCTCCGTTAGAAGCCCATGTAGCTAAGCTATATACTTCAATAGTATCAAATGCGGCATCAAGCGTTTGAGATTCTGTTAGGTTGAGGTTCCAGCCCCAAAACTCTAGCGCTGTTTTGCCGTATTTTTCCTCGTCGCAAATATAAATGGAGTTATACAGCCCTGGGTCAATTTGCGCCGTATAACGCCCATCCTCATCACATTGGACATGGACACTTTCATCAGTAATCCATTTTTCTTTGTTGAAAAACACATCACATTTTTCAACCGGTTTGCCTTTGCCGTTTGTGACAGTGCCCTCAATCGTGATTGGGGCTGCTTGTGCTGCGAATGTGAAAGATAGAAAAGGAAGGCAAAGTGCCTTCGTAAAGGATGAAAAGGGCATATGTTTCCTGCTGCTATTTTCTTTTTATATCGTGTTGGATGTTTAGGTGTATTTGTATAGGGTTATGAAAATAACCTTA
>JBFOLV010000172.1:0-3945 GCA_040830325.1 Kordiimonas sp.
TGGCCCGCAGCATTTTGCGGCGCTGACCAAAAGCTTTTTCTACCACCTTTTCAAGGTCGTTAAGAGACACTGTTGGATCGATGGGGTCTGTTGGTTCGTAATGAACTATCGCGCTGGATACTTTAGGTGGTGGCGTGAAGGCGGCCGCCGGTACATTCATTGCAATTTTTGCTGTGCCGCGCCATTGGGCTAACACTGATAGGCGCCCGTATGCTTTGCTGCCAGGTTCAGCAACGATACGAAGCGCAACTTCCTTCTGAAACATCAATGTTAGTGAAGCGAACCATGGGCGCCACTCTTTAGAGGTCAGCCATTTGATAAGAAGCATAGTGCCTACATTATATGGAAGATTGGATGCAATACGTAGTGTGTCGCCTTTTTCAGGGCTTAGCAAAGCTAATTCATCCATTTCGAGCGCATCGCCTTGATGTAATGTTAAGCGGCCGTCATAGGCCTCGGAAACCTTTTCAAGAGCGGGAATACACCGTTTGTCCATTTCGACTGCAACAACTCGCTTAGCGCCATTGGCAAGCAAACCACGCGTAAGGCCGCCAGGGCCGGGACCTACTTCATAGACGACACTGTTAGTAAGATCACCTGCAACACGTGCTATCTTGCCCGTTAAATTAAGGTCCAATAAGAAATTTTGCCCGAATGATTTTTTCGCACCTAAGTCAAATTCTTTAATGACATCCCGAAGGGGAGGTAATGGATCGTTCATGATGAAACGGCCTGAGAAAGGGCCATCTGATAGGCCATTTTAGTCGCCGCAACCATACTTTCTGAGCGAGCAAGGCCTTTGCCAGCTAACTCTAAAGCTGTGCCATGATCTGGCGATGTTCGAATAATTGGCAATCCCAGCGTAATATTAACGCCGCCCCAGAAATCGACAGTTTTCACAGGGATGAGCGCTTGGTCATGATACATGCAGAGTACGGCGTCGTAATTTTTACGCGCATCTTCATGAAAGAGTGTGTCTGCCGGAAGTGGATCTGACACATCAATACCTGCATCCCTCAATGCCCAAACTGCCGGCATCATGTGCGTTGCCTCTTCCATGCCCATAGTGCCATCTTCCCCAGCATGGGGATTTAATGCAGCCATAGCTAAACGAGGCACCTTAACTCCGAACCGTAACTTCAGATCATGCGCAGTGGCGAGCCCTGCGTGGATGATTTTGTCAGCCGTAAGCTGCCTAGCTACCTCAGAGAGTGCGATATGCACAGTAACGGGTACTACGCGAAGGTCTTTTGCAGCGAGCATCATAACTGATGAGGCGTCAGGCATTCCGCATAGACGAGCTAGGTATTCAGTATGTCCTGGTGCATCAAAGCCAGCCTTATAGAGAGCTGCCTTGTGAATTGGGGCCGTGACAATGGCTGCAACATCGCCGTCTAAGGCGTATTTGACCGCCTTGTCTAGCGCTTCAATGACAGCTTCACCGTTTTCCTGATTTGGGGTGCCTAATATTGTATCTGTTGATGCGCCTACTTCAATTAAGGGGAGGGCGTCATCAAACACTATCTTGGCCTCAGCAGGTCTTTTTACTGATTGAATGGGCATATCAGCGGCAAGCGAAGTTATTGCTTCTTTGGAGCCAATATAGACAAAAGGCGCAAATTCATGCGCCTTTCTCTCATTCCAGAGCCTTGCAATTAATTCCGGGCCAATACCGGACGGTTCACCCATCGTGAATGCAAGAGGCTGTATTTGAGCATCAGCCATTCAAAACTTACCTATAGTCGATGATTGCATCGCGGCGTAAATCGCGTAGATAGCGACGCCCCATCATAGACAGACGCTGTTGCTCCAGTTGTTGCATAATTAGGTCGAAATCCGGTTCTTGAACTTGAGGCTCTTGGCGGCCACAAACAATTAGAACACGCATACCGTCATCCATCTTTAGGATTTGAGTAGCTTGACCAACTTGAAGTGGTTCAACCGCTGTTCGAGTTTCACCCCGTAAATCACGTAAACGGATAGCGCCTATGTCCAACCGCCCATCAGCGCCTGCTGCAGCCTGAATATTCTCTAGGCCTTCACAAGAGCGTGGATTTGCATGCAAGTTGCCAACAGTCGCTTCAAAATTGGCTACCGCGTCAGCATCTTCAAGTTTTGCTGGCGTTAGATGTAATTGCCGAAGGGCAACCTGAGTATCAAGTGGATCAGCAACCAAAACTCTCCGGCGGTCAACCACGGCAATGATGGCAAAACCACCAGCGGTTTTAATTGGGTCAGTAATCTCACCCACTTTTACATTATTCGCCGCAGTAGCGTATGCACCATTAAGATCATCAAGCGTAGACCACCCGAGATCGCCGCCAACCGCCGCGGTTGGTGAAGAAGAAAGCTGCTGCGCAATATCACTGAAAGTTGAACCCGAGCGGATACGTTCTGCGAGTTGGTCAGCATTCGCCTTAACGCTCGCTTCTTGTTCAGGGGAGGTTACGTCCAGAGTAATCTCCGCAAGACGATATTCAAATTTACCGCGGTTATCGAAAACCTTTTGAATACGCGCCTCAACTTCTTCTTCTGAAACAGAAACGAAGGGACCTAAACGACCCTCAACAAGCTGTGACCAGGCTATTTCAGCTTCCATCTGTTTAAGCATGGAGGCTTTGCTTGAGCCAATACCAGCGAGCGCTTCTTCAAACTGCTGAGCGTTTTGACCAACACCTTGTGCGCGGCGTTCAAAAAAGCCATCGAGCTGGTTCTCATCAATGACAAGATCAACGGTCGCAGATTCTTGCAGTTGAAGTCGTTCGTCTACCATGGAGCGAATAACTTGTTCACGGACTTTCAGGAACTCTTCTTCTGAGCGAACACCACCGGAGACCGCAATTACCAGTCGAAGTCTTTGATTGATATCAAAGGAAGAAATCGGCTCATCATTAACTAGTACTTCAATACTATTAACAGGTTGTTGAGCTTGAGCAGTTATCGCTGCAGAAACAGAAAGCACACCGCCTAGTAGGCTGTTTAGAACTATATTCTTTGCTTGTTTAATCACTCTTACCATGTCCAAATTTTTAAAACTTATCAGTATTGACCGTCTAATAATCTCAGCCGGATATGCGTTGTAACTGCTTTCGGCTCTTTTCTCTAGCCTAAATTCATCAATTTCACTCTGAATAAAATAGAAGTGCCTGGGCGAATGTCTCTATCTTCTGTGAAGTTCTTTCTGAAAGTTACCCCTAAGGAAATACATTCGTTCTCGTAGGAGGCCCCAATACTATAGTTCACCGTTCCATTTGGTTCTGGAATACCATTTACGCCCCCAATCACAGCACCTTTAAGGCGTTTCGTGAACGAAGCATCTAGCTTCCAATTGTCAGTGACTTTATAGAAACCGCTTGCTCGGATTTCTTCGCGGTCTTCTCTATTTTCGAAATTGAGCCTACGATCTAGTTTCAAATATCCAACTCTTAGGCTACGACTATTATCACCAACTGTTAGGTCAATATCATTTCTAACGAAAGATAGATCTGATTCATCTAGTCTGTAACGATGCTCCAGATCCAGCCACCCCTTATAATTTATGGTAGTTCTTCCGACGAAATTGGAAAAGTTCTCCTCAAGACCAACGCCAACTGCCATTACGGCAAAATCGGGAGCAATTCGCCAAGTTTGCCCTAACATAATATCTGTTGTTAAATCGGAACCTTCATATCGCCATCTAAGCCCATATGTTACGCGGCTTCCATCTTCCCAGATATCGTAACCAGAACTTCTATCGTGCGAGAATATGTTTAAATCCGTTAGTTCAAAAGCGCTACTATCTTCATTTACAATACTTTCTAGTGGTCCCTTGTTTGGGGAAGCTGTTAACTCCAACAAAGGTTCGATAGTATGGTTACCCCTTTGTGTATATTGAATTAGTGGCCAACTAAACATCGTGCTGAACCGAGCGAGCGTTCTGTTTTCGGTCTCATTATCCGTTGCAAA
>JBFOLV010000173.1:0-29107 GCA_040830325.1 Kordiimonas sp.
GGAGAACTAAATGAGTAGAAAGGTTCTATTATTAGGCGACAGTCATATTATTCAAGTTATGAGTTCCTTTCAAAAGCTCAATAGTCCGTTCCAAGTGTTTGGAACACACCTCCCTCTAGGAAAACGATGGGGAACCAGATTTCATACTGCAACGCCTTCTTTGAAATTTTCAAACCCAGATGCTCAAGTTAAATTTAATGAAATTGCCAAAGAAGCGGGTCTGAATGCTCGTTATGTAACCGATCTAAACATCCCAGTGGTATTCTCCTTGAGTGCCGTTGAACGACTTGTATATCATTGGGATTGGTTAGCCCACTCCCCTTTTTATAGAGAAGAGAAGCACTTTTTGAGTAATCAGCTTTTTGAACAGATTATACGAGATCACTTTAGCCACTTTTTTGAGTTTTTCGAAATATTGACCGCCCATAAAGTTAAGTGTTTTAACATTATCGGACCTGGCCCAAGACAACCGGATGGTGACAGAGGGGCTTTATTCATAAAGATCAAAAACCTAGTGACAGAAATTTATCGGGGCTACGGTGTAAGCATCATTGATACAACAGAAACCACCTCATACCCAAATGGCGCTTTGTTGCCACAATTTTGGAGTGATATGCCGAACGACCAACTGCATGGTAATTATGAATGGGGAAAGGTTGTGGCTGAAGCCATCCAACAGAAAATGATTTTTGATTAAGAAAATAGAAGCAACTCTGAATCTATGCCCTTAAACGACTACTTACTCGCTAGGGCCTCCCATCGCCGCCAATCGGCTTCAACACTGCTAAGCAGGTTATTCTGTAGCAACTTTGAAATGGCAAGTTGCGCCTCCTCATCTCCACGAACTGCCGCCTTATGATACCACGGGGCGGCTGCATCATATTCACCATCATTCGCAAGAATATCCGCAAAGTCTTTCTCTGCAGGCCTATACCTTGATTGAGCCGACAACTCTATCCATCGCTTGTACTCTTCAGCGCTCCTGTGCACGCCGTCACCCGTTCTGTATTTTTCAGCGATCAAATAATACATAACTTCTAGTGCGTGCGCTTCACTTTGCGAGTTTACAAAATCAAGAAGGTATGCCCTTTCCTCTTCAATTACAGGTGTAATGGGCAACTGTGCTTCAGCCAAAAAAGTGTGTACCTTTGCAACATCTGGCTTATAGATGTTCGTCGCATATCTTACATAATGTGGCTCAAAACAATCCGTGGGAGTGTCAGGAAAGCACTGTTGATGTACATCCCTCAGGTGAGAGGGCAAAATATCCCGATAGGCATAACTTTCATCAGTTTGCCTCTCTAGTGCTTTATCCAACCTCAGCTTAATGGTTTCTGTTTCGCATTTATTATCTGTCAGATTTGCAACCAATAAGTTATTGAACGCTACAATATGTTTGGACATGGTGATTGGTATCAATCGCCCATATCTTTCATTCTCACCTTGAAACAGTTTACGAACGTTTATGTCAGTTGCGAGGCCATAATCCGACACCAAATCAAAGTTGTGTCTTAAACACAATAAGTTAGCGGCAAGAACATCAAAGAAGAAATCATGTATTCCCTCCCCGTCATTCTCTCGTACTGAATCAATAAAATATTCGGAAATTTTCCGGCAATTGAAATACTCGAAATAGGCTTTTAATAATTTTAAACGTTTGACGAATGGTCTGGAAAACCACCTGATCTCTGCATTTATCGTTCCAGGATAGCAAACCCAATCATACCACATATCTAAATGTAGCAACTCTCTAATATCCTCCTTCAACGCGTAATACATTACGTCAGAGATATTAAAAGGCATTGTGAGTGAACCGGAAATGACGGCAATTTTACATTTCAGAATTTTATATATTTCATTCTCTGCGGAGTTGGGCTTTAGCCCCTTTTTCAGACTTTCTTTAAAATATCTGATGCGGTGGACACATTTATCAGTTCTCATCTTAAGGACCGCTACATCAGCAGGGCAGACCTCGAGCGCTGCTTCTAAAAGCCTATGCTGTCGATATGTTTGGCCATTCCCTCCAGCCTTTATCTGGGGAACAGATACTATATATACCCCTAGACCTTGTATACGTTGCCTCAGCTCCAAATCATCTCTAAATGAATCATGCCAAGTAGAAACCACAATTTCTGCTATCAACCCTTGGTATTTCAATTCCAACGCGGCATTCAGCGTTATTTCAAATTCAAATTTAGAACGGATAGCACCACATATGACTGCCCAATTCGGCCGCATAGAGAAACCTCTTTTCCCCAATATTTAAGTTCGGAACCCATTCTAAGCGGTTACGACTTCCTAGTATATTAACAAGTAAAACATGATCTCAAACATTAATCTAGTTATGCCGTTTTACCAGATTAAAACCAGAGCAATTCCCATCATGTGATCACACAAAAATCGGCATCCTATTTGCTTGTTATTTCCTGTTGGTTGTGTACTAACTAATTGACGCAAATAAATTTTCCATTTGAGGTATTTGACACACAGGCATGAAAAAACTTCAGGAACAAATACTAATAACCGGAGGGGCGGGTTTTATCGGCTCCCATCTATGTGAAAAACTATTGGAAGAAGGGTGTTACGTTCTTTGTGTTGACAATTTCTTCACAGGTACAAGTGAAAATATTGCACACCTAAGACACAATACATCGTTTGAGTTTCTGAGGCACGATATTACATTTCCGCTGTATGTTGAAACAGACGCCATCTACAATCTTGCCTGCCCTGCCTCACCTATTCACTATCAAACAGATCCTATTCAAACTACTAAGACGAGTGTTCATGGTGCAATCAATATTTTAGGATTGGCAAAAAGGCTGAATGTGAGAATTTTTCAAGCCTCCACAAGTGAAGTTTACGGAGACCCAATTCAACACCCTCAGTCAGAAGAATATTGGGGGAATGTCAATCCAATTGGCACTCGCGCATGTTATGACGAAGGCAAACGATGTGCTGAGACACTTTTTTTTGATTACCACAGGCAGCATGCGCTCGAAATCAAGGTTGCCCGCATCTTCAATACATACGGCCCCAGGATGCACCCAAATGATGGGCGTGTTGTCTCTAATTTCATCATGCAAGCGCTTTCTGGTGATCCCATAACTATATACGGGGATGGACTTCAAACTCGGTCTTTCTGTTATGTTGATGACATGATTGACGGCATGATTAAACTGATGAAGTCTCCACAAGCCGTAACCGGGCCAATCAATCTCGGTAATGACTCAGAGTTCACAATGTTGGAACTTGCAGAACATATTGTTTCGCTCACTAATAGTTCTTCAAAAATTGTCTTCGAAGCTCTGCCTCATGACGATCCAAAACAACGTAGACCTAACCTAGACCGAGCAAAGGAAGTACTAGATTGGCAACCCAAGGTTTCACTGGAAGATGGATTAAAAGAGACAATTTCTTACTTCAGACAATTCGCTGATAACTCATAATTCACTGAAAATATAACTCTTTTGAAAAGATCAACATGACTGACACTCTTGAAATTGTGGGACTTAGTTTCAAATCCCATTCGACTATTCTTGTAGAAATTAGATGTAATCATAAATCAGTTCATGCTTTGGTTCTGACAATCGAAGGAGAGCATAAAGTTGATTTGTATCCGGGCAACACTATCAGTACACAAAAAACGCACAACGATACCTTCAATCGATTTTTAATCCTTCCGCAGAAGTATTTAGAGAGGGAAAAACTCTCACTTACCGTCACAGCTTTATCAGATAAGGAAACTTTGGAAGAGATCCACACTTCCCTAGATATAAAGGCCTTATCAAACCTTTCACACATAAAACCTTATTCTAAATGTGCACCGGGCCATCTTATCTCTAGATACCGGTGGCGCGACAATATTGAAATGGGTCTAACCACTATAGTTTTAGGTGTTTACAATGGTGAGCCTTTTGTAAAAGAAGCTATAGAAAGCGTTTTAAGGCAGACTTCCACAAACATCCAGTTCATCATCGTGGATGATGCCTCCACAGATAACACCCGAACAATTCTTCAGAAGTACGGCGAAAGAGATAGTCGTATTGAACTTGTGCTGAAAGACCAAAATGAGGGGCAAGGTGCAGCCTTCAACGCTGGAATTGAGAGAGCTCGAGGAGATCTTACCTGCTTCCTAGATGCAGATGACTATTGGTTTGAGAATAAAGTCGCTGCAATTCGCTCTCTATTTGCTCAAGACCCTATGGCAAAGACCTATGCTATCTACCAGCATAGACTTAACATTTGTTACGGAACCGAGCTATCGACAGAACCATTTCGCCCCTCTCTCATAGACGGTGACGTTCTAAACCATTGTCTCAAAGAGAAAGTCCACATACCCGGGCCATTTAGCCCAACTGCCGGCTTAGCTTTCCCTACGGAAATACTTAGATGCGTATACCCGATACCAAAGACCTTTAGAATCTGTGCAGATGGATTTCTCACACGGGCGGCCACCACTCTTGGACACAGCAGGGCCACCAACGAAGCATTGGGTGCGTATAGAATTCATGCAGACAATAACACCGTTGAAAACGAGACCTTTGACCAGCAGGACTATATCCACCATATGCTTAAACCAGCAGTAAACATGTTTTACCGTCAAAATAACATCGAAGCATTCATCCCCATTTTAGGTAGATCACGGCGACAGATTCCTCTCAATAAGGTGGATAAGAAAAGGGACGAAAACTCAGTTATTTACCTGCCAAAACAAGCCCCCCAACTCCGAACAGTGAGAGATTTCAAAAATATACATAAAGGCCAACGCGCTTTCATTGTAGCCACCGGCCCCAGTCTGAAGATTGAAGATTTGGACGCACTGAAAGATGAAATTACATTTTCTTGCAACAAAATCACATTGGCCTTCGACGAAACTGATTGGCGGCCGACCTATTACTCGATTATCGACTCAATGGTATATGAGAATTTCGATTACAATTGGTCTAGCTTACCGTCGATCAAATTTTTTCCAGACGATCTAAGGTCTAAATACTCGCAGATGAAAGATGCGTTTTTTATACGAAATCGCACACCTATCTTCGATGATAATGGCGAACGACTTTTTGAATTTTCTGAAGATATTTCTGAAAATATCGCGGGCGGATATACTGTCATATACTTCTTGATGCAGCTTGCGTTCTACATGGGCATAGAAGAGCTATATATTCTCGGGCTGGACTTCAGCTTCTCTTATAAAAAGATTTCTTCTGAATCCAGCTCAAAGGGGGAAAGCCTTATTGAGAACTCGGATGAAGTGAACCACTTCCACAAGAGCTACCGCCCTGAGGGGGAAAAATGGACTATTCCACGTCTTGATCTACAAGAAAAAGCTTTCAAGAAGGCAAAAGAGACGTTCGAAGCTCATGACCGTAAGATAGTCAACGCATCTAGGGCTACTAAACTGGAGCTTTTTGAGAGGGCATCACTAAGAGAAGCTCTATGCTTTCCTAACAACTCAGACATGGAAGCCAATGCCCCTATAATGGATATATACGGAGATATGCTTTATGCAACCTATTGCAAGGAAACGTCACGTTTAGAAATCAAGGGGTGGCTCACTCCAGAGCCAACATCCATTTCAGTTTACTATCAAGGCAAAAAAATATGCTCAGGCACGAGCCATTTTGGTGAAACTGAAAACGAAGCTATAGCTGCACCCAATGGCATCTATTTTTGGTCAGTCGATAGCAATGCGGATATTCAAGCCGGTGACTATATTCGCATAGTCTTTGAGATGAGTGATGGAACATGCTTTGCTTTGGCTGACCAAATCCAGTCTTTCGCATTGAAACGCCAAAAACAGACTATACTTCAACAAAACAGCATCGAAGGCTCTATTGCTCGCAGACTATCGTTCTAGGTAACATTACTTTGTTGCTAGGGACAGTAGGGCATCAGCTATTTCCAAGTCCTGACTGGTTTTAATGACATGGCCTGATATAGCGTCTACAGCATGAATTGCTATTGGTTTGGTATAAGTCGCTGTTTTACCTGCCTCGTATGCAGCCCTATATGCCTCACTTCTCCAGGCTGTGATCGACCAAGTAATTCTTTGTACCGGGGCAAGGTCCTGACTGTTGGTTTTCTCATCAAACGTGAAATTAACGGGTGCACCACCATAGGCCACTTCAATTTGATCTTCGATACATGACAACATGGTATTGGGGTTGAGTGTGGCAAATTGCTCTACAAATCTTTTGATATCACTAGAAGTAAGCAGTGGTGCAATTGAGTGCACCTGAAATACGACATCGCATTCATGAGCCTTTAAAAACTCATACACAAACTGTTCAGACGTCGCGTTGTTATCAGCTAAATTTTCTGGCCGTTTATGGTATTGAGCACCTTCTGCAACTGCTGCTTCAGCGATGTCATCGCTCTCGGTATTCACCCATATTTCATCAAAAACGCCAGCTTCCCTGCAGCGTCGCACGGCATGAGCAATGAGGGGTATACCATTTATTTTCTGAAGATTTTTTTGTTTCAACCGTTGGGATCCCAACCGCGCTGGGATCATAGCTATAAATTTACCACTTTGCGCCATCATCTAACACCTAAACTAAAATGGTCTTTTACCGCTGATACAAATTCGGGAGATCCACAAATGCTTCCTAAGGGTTTGGAGAAATCCTTTAAGCCTTCCGTAAACAACGGCTTATAAATTGCCCCGGCCTCACAAGCGATAAGTCTACCTGCTGCGTCATCCCAAAATCGAGCCTCCTGCGACATATTCCCTTTGAACCGACCAGTTGCTACATAACAAAGGTGAAGTGCCTGAGCACCAAGATTACGAATTTTCCCAAGTTTTCTCAGTTCTTTGTATAGAGCATCATGCTCCACCATCAAGTCCATAGCTCCGGAAGACACGCCCACTATTTCTATCGATCTGTCAACATTAGCTATTTCAGTTCCTTCAAACTCTGCTCCTGAACCAGCTTCAGCTGCAAACAACTCACCATTTGCAAAGTTTATTACACAAGCCTGAACAGTTTCTTCGTGCCTTATTCGAGCAATCGACAGACCAAAATAATGAATTCCTGCGATATAATTCAATGTCCCATCTAATGGATCCACTACCCAATATTCATCGCTGTCGATCATCCAACTTTCAGGGTCCTCTTCACTCAAGATAGGAATGTCTGGCCAACATGACTTCAGACTTAAGTGTACGAACTGCTCCAAGTTATGATCTACATTTGTCACATAGTCTTGAACATCTTTAGATACCACACTGGCAAGTTGGAGTTCCGTAAAGCGCGTACGAGCCCCTTTCGCGATCTCTACCAATTTATGCATCAACAAGCGCTCTCGAAGGAAGAGACATCCTCAACTCCTCTCGGCCATTGACTCTCAAAACAACGTCTTGATCCGGTGCAATCACTTTACACGGCGCTAGACCACCGGTGGCGATGTATTGCCCCTCCCGAAATTCAAACCCCAACTTCGTGGCAAGCCTTAAAAAATCGGCAGCGGTTTGAATTGGCGGGCTTAGCAGGTTGCCAACAGAGCCTTCCGAAATCACCTGTGCACGAGTTTCCAGCTCCACACTGTCGTTACGGTCTAGTGCCTGAAGATCCGATATTGGTTTTTCAGTCCCCACACATAAAAGCCCAGCTGCGCAATGGTCCAAAACTAGTGCCTGCACTCCCGCTTTAACCATGTTCTCAATAGACGTGTTGGGATACTCCAATCCCCAACTCCATGAACTGAAGAGGGCAGTGTAATCCTCAAAATCCACACCCGGTCCCATATCACGTGATAAACGTAAACAGATTTCAGGCTCTGCCTGTAAAGAAAACAATCTTACGCTCGAATGCAGACACTCACCTTCATGATAAACTTGTGTCTTCGAGAGCGGGCCAAAATATAGTTCTTCAACATTAAAAGCTTTTTGGGTTGCAGCATTTGTGCCCCCTAGTTTCCACGCCGATATCTCTGACCAATCAGACGAAATACACTTGTGCACTTTCTGGTAGCAATCCTCTAATTTCTGAAGGAGCATTTCACAAGAAACGAAACCAACTGGCTGCTCAGGAAATATCTCACGTCGAACATAGTAATTATCCATATTCAGCACCCTATCCCCAACCTTAGCTTTCTAATATTTCTTGGGTTTCATAAACTGATGTGCCTATTAGGTTGTCAATTGCGGCTGTCATCCAAATACCATGTATATTTTCTACAATGTTATACGCGTGGCATGGCACATGAAATGCTATATCAGACAGCGACTTCAGAGTATTTTCTACAGAACGTCCAGTAAAACTCACCATAGTCAAGTTGCTTTCGCGAGCATATTTTGCAGCATTAACCACAGACAAAGATTCACCGCTTACACTGATCAATACCACGACATCGCCCTCATCAGCATAATACTCAAGTGCCTTCTGCATCCAAAAATCATAACCATAATCATTTGAAAAGCAGGTAATAAGATTGGGGTCGTGAAAGGTTATGCTTCGCACTTTGCCCTGTTTTGTAAAATCAACAGCACCATGAGAGGACAAAGATGAACTGGCTCCATTACCGGCGAATATCATCTTGTTACCTGCTGCTTGTACCTGCTTGGCTAAAGCTGAAAATTCCTTAATTAAGCTAATAGCCGAAGGAGTAAATGCATGCTGCTTGTACCCGTTAAAATATTCGTCAAAAAAATCCATTTAGTACCTCAAATCACTCCGCAATATTAAGTTTATTGAAGAGTTGACTAGCTTCATGCCGGTCGTTCTCATAAATCTTGTCTATCAGCTTCATGACGGCCAAAGCAGACTGGCTATCGCTCTCATTCGTATTTCCACGATTTTCAAGAGCATCACAAAACATATTGATTTCATGTAGCCATGAAGTATCAGAGTCATATTCGAACACTTCTTCATCTTGCCACTTGGCGGCTGGTGCCTCAGATCTATTTTGAGCAATAACTAATCTTTCTGCTCCATAGGTCTGGGAAGAAGTCTTCAGTCCATTCAGCACCATATACCCCTTTTGCATAAATACTTCGAACGAAAACAGGTGCCGCCACTGCGTCATAGTTGAGTGCAAAGAGGCACACTGTCCTGTCCTAGAGTTCCTGAGAATTGCGAATACATTGTCCTCAATGTCTTCGAGATTCCAATATAGATTAGAAACAAATGCGTGCACATCATCAAAGCCATCACCCAGATGCAGAAACAAGTCCAACATATGGATGCCCTGATCCAAAAGTATCCCACCACCTGCAAGCTCCGCATTTGCACGCCAAGTTTTCAAATAATTTTCGTCGACCGATTTCCCATAGCGTCCCCGCATCCACAAGATGCGCCCAAACTTCCCAGAGGTGGCGACACTTTTCATTTTTTGTGCTGCGCTATGGTGGCGGTGATTGAAGCCATACATCAGTACTTTTCCAGTACGTTTTTCCACTTCAATAATCTCTTCGACATCTGCAGCACAAAAAGCTGGCGGCTTTTCACAAAATACATGCTTTCCACATTGAAGCGCTTCAATAGTGAGCTTTTTGTTCAATGCGTTAACTGTACAGATAAACACAGCGTCAACGTCCGGGTTTGCTAAAATTTCCCTATATTCAACAACATTTAAGCCTGTCGGTACTAAACTTGGATCAAATGGATCATGTATGTGTGTCACTTGGCAGCGACCTATCTCATCAATAGCTTTATGACGGATACGTCCCATCTTGCCATAACCAATGATTCCAACTCTCAACATTCGTTTATTTCCCGATAAAACTGACTAGCCAGACCTAGTTATTTTTTCCAAGTACTCTATCCAAGTTAGCAAGTGTTGTGCCATGAACGGCTTCCACTGCAGCCCTACTATTGTTTGCATTGTGACTCCCTAAAATCACATTAGCTTGTCTTTTCAGTACACTTTCGTCGGGAAGGGGTTCTGTTTCAAAGACATCCAGGGCACAACCGGCGATTTCTTCACGCTCTAGAGCTTCAAGTAATGCTTTTTCATGAACTAATGGGCCCCGAGCCACATTAATCAAATAGGCAGTGCTCTTCATCAGCTTGAGAAACCGGTGGTCAACCATATAAACATTGTCTTTACTCAAGGAACAAGCCAAGCACACAAAGTCAGCAACAGTGGCTAGTTCCTCAACTGTGCTCACACGTCTAGGGTCTTCCTTCTTATCTTGGTTAAACGGATCAAAGAAAACTACGAACATGCCGAAAGCCTCTGCTAACTGACCTATTTTTTGGCCAATAGCACCAAACCCGATCACCCCAATTGTTTGCCCGGACAGCTCTGCTCCCTGCCACTTTGGCCACCCACCATGACGCACCTCCTGGTCAATGGATACAATTTGTCTACATAAACACAACATATACCCTAGCGTAATTTCGCCGACCGCACCTGCAAATGCACCGGGAGAACGATACACTGGAACGCCCAGTCGTTCTGCCGCGCTCAAATCTATACTGTCAACTCCCGTGCCCCATTTAGAAATGACTTTAAGCCTAGGAAGGGCCGCTTTTAGGACAGACTCTGTAATCTGGTCATCGCCGTCGAGCCAACCATCAATGTCACCAACAAGAGCCACTGCTTCTTGCTCTTTTAGATACTGTTCAGGTTCCACCCAAACAGGCTCATAGCCTCGCTTACATAATTCATCATGAAACCGCTTCCTCTCAGCTAGCATCATTAAATTTGAAACAAGAACCCTCATAATCAGATGTCCAAAAAGTTAACTTAAATCAAAAATTCGTCGAATTTTCATAGCGTTACAGTAGCGGTTTGCGGTAGCGGAAACAACGAAAGAAAATAGCTATACCCAAAAGGCAGTAGCACTATAGAGATAGCCTATTTGGCTGGCTGTGTGGCAGCTTCCTTATAGATATCTCGATTCTGAGAAGCCCACAGCTCAATATATTTGCTGTTAATTTCTCGCGCATCTGGATTTGAATCTAATGTAGCCACAACGCCTCTCCATCCGACAATATTCTCCTCACTATTTAACAGGTCATTGCACAGTTTTAAGAATTCATAATCGGCTGGGTAATCTAAAACCCACCTATTTTTAATGGTAAAATTACGCTCGGGTTTTAAATAAATCGTTCTCTCTTGATAGTGCCTTTTTATCCACAAAGTGACATGCTCGCGGTCATATTTATGAACAGCTTTCTCGAAAGATTCTACAAGGAGCCTCTTCGACAGAACCTCACAGTCTAAGCCGTGTGGAAACCAGGAAGTTACCCCATATTCTTTATTGCTAAGATAGACTTTATCTAAAAGCTCAGCACATACATCTGGATCCAATAGTGGGCAATCAGAGGTCACTCGCATCACATATTCAGTATCCAAATGCTTAACAGCATAATAATAGCGCGCAAGAACGTCGTGCTGACTTCCTCGATAAACATCCGCACCTGCATCTAACGCTATTTTTTCCAACGGGTCGTTATATTCATCGTCAGGTAAAGCACAGATGACTTTATCGCATCCTTTGATACGCAAACACCGCTCCACAACCCACTGTAGAACAGGCTTACCACCTAGTGGCAACATTACTTTGTCGGGCAACCTTGTTGATTGCCTTCGTGCCTGTATTACGACAACACATTGCAAAGCCTTATATCCCCAAACTACCCAAAACTTCATGAAACAATGATGAAACATCAATACTGAAGAAGCTACGCCACCAACTTACTATTCAAAACTAACGCAATAGACGCTAGACCAACATCATCCAGCATTGGAAAAATGTTACTAGAACTTTTTACATTACATTCTTTCAAATAAGAGACATTTCTATGCTGATCACTTTGTGTTGCAGCAACACTAATTTCACAGCCTGCAGCCAAAGCTTCTAGTGTTGTGGCGCCAGCTGATCCAACATATCTTCTACATTTCCCTAACAATGCAGGCATGTCAGCATTACGAATAATCATTAAGCTTTTATTGGCTTCAGATAGCGCTTCAATGGCATCATCTAATTCGATATAATCAGGCACCGGCAAGTAGATCGGCTCATCTGAACCCGCCAACAGATCTTTTACTACAGGCAAGGCAAGTGTACCGCCGTCAGTGCCGCCAAAACTCACAACAATACCTGAGCGTTCTTCTTTTGGTTTTGCCAAATCGAAGAAACGCTGATCAATGAGCGCGTAATCAGGGCCTAAGAACAGCTGGCCAACTTCATAAGCACTATAATCCAGCTCTTTCGCATATAGGTTTGGGTTTACTAAGTAATCACACGCTATTGGTCGCTCCGCCAAATCATCAATAACAAGACTTGCTTTTGATGCGCGGCAAATTTCGCCTATCTCTTCAGGTGTCTGGGAGCATGTATCAATAACAACCAGTGCTTCAGATAGGTCTACAGGCATCTCCAGTTGCGCAGAAAAGCCCAAAGAGTTCACCAGAGACATACCTTTGTCACTAGACAATACAACAGTAATATCAAAGCCTTGCTTTTCAAGCGCAGCTGCGAGCGTTAGAGAGCGCCTTACCCGACCAAGGCCTGACGTCAACCCGCATTCAATTGTAATTACTGCCTGGGCCAAATGCCCCTCCACCGATCAAAAAAGCTGGAAAAACCTAGCTTTTGGATTTGATTGCACCACTCGGGCGTTACTATGCATAGCCTATGCCAGAGTCCGTTTTATACTGTTATTAACCACCCATGGCAAAAGATAATATCTCTCCATCCATTCAAGGAAATCGCTTTACCTCATTGTGATTCAAGCGGAATTTCAATCGCCGTTTCACCCTCTTCCATCATAAAGACAGTCGCAATCATTGCGAGTTTTCCCATCTCCTCAGTGACCTTCCCAACATCTTTGGCATGCATATAACCTGAAAGCATGGAAGCAGCTTGTTCTCTTTGCATGTCCACTTCCTTCAAAAGGCCAACAACAATCGGATAATCCTCATCACTGACATCAAAGGTGCCATGTAAAAAATGTTCTCCATTCTGCAATACAGTTACTTCTAGCTGTCGCATGGTTACCTTTCCGTTAAGTCTCAATTTTGCGCCAAATTCGTAGGTTACCTACCAGCCTTTGTCCGACTTTGATAGCTCTTCTCTATCTGTGTTCATCAGTTGTTCCAACAGAACCCTAGAGCGCTTCGCATAATCAATAAGTGACTTCTCGTCATCCCTGAAAGCTGCCGATGCATAGAGCATGCTTTCATCATATCCTTTAAATTTCATAACCGTTTTATGAGCTTGATGCGCGCTATAGCCTAACTCTTGAAGAGCAAGTTCTCCTATCTCAAGTGAAGATGCAAAGGTCTCACGCTTAACGCCAACCGCGCCAGCCTCCATAAGCTTCACCACGTCCCCTCTATTCTTGGCACGTGCGAGCACCGGTAAGTTTGGATAATGCTTTTTCACAAGTTCAGCCGTAGCCAGCAATGTATCCGCATCATCAATAGCAAGTACTAAGAGCTTAGCCTGGTCCGCGCCTGCGGCTTCCAACAGATCCAGCCGCGAAGCGTCACCGTAGAAAATCTTGTACCCAAACTTCCTGAGTGTTTCGATCTGGTTAGGGTCATGGTCTACAACTGTCACCGGTACTTTCAACGAAAGCAACAAGCGCCCAACTATCTGCCCAAACCTACCGAAGCCTGCCACAATCACATGCCCTTCATTTGCTTCGACATCCGTTTCCATGTCTGGGTTTTGGGACAAAGCTGGCATCAATATTTTATCGTATAACCATAGAATGAGAGGTGTAAGTAACATCGAGAAAGTCGCCATCACCACCAACAAGGCTGCCTGATGGTCAGGCAGCAACCCCACTGACACAACAAGCGCGATCAAGACAAATGCAAACTCTCCGCCTTGCGCCATCAATATCGAAAGGAGAAGTCTATCTCCTTTGCAGTGCCCGGCTATCGCGCCAACTGCATACAGCACCACCGCCTTAGTTGCCATAAAGCCAAGAGTGGCGGCAATGATAAGCAGTGGCGCTTTGATCACAAGTGACAGATCCACAGACATACCAACTGCAATGAAAAACAAGCCTAAAAGCAGTCCCTTAAAAGGTTCAATGTTTAGCTCTAACTCATGACGGTATTCAGATTCCGCAAGCAATACACCAGCCATAAAAGTACCCAGGGCCATAGAGAGACCTGCCCTGTCAGTAAGCAAACCTGTACCAATCACCACAAGCAGAGAAAAAGCTGTGAACACCTCCCTCAGGCGTGTTGCAGCAATATAGCGAAAAATAGGCCTCAACAAATAACGACCACCAACAATGATCAACAGGAATACAGCAACAACCCGCCCAATAGCCATAAGGGTCATACTGTCATCGCCGGCTGCATCCACAGCGAAAAGCGGTACTATCGCCAGGAGCGGAATAACCGCTATATCTTGAAACAACAGCATCGAGAAAGCGGACTGCTTGACCATACCGCCCGCAAGACCCCGCTCTTCAAGAGATTGCAGCGCAATTGGGGTAGAAGAGAAAGCAAGGGCCGCAGCAACCAACAATGCAGGTACTAGCGAAAGCCCTGCGATTAAACCTACAATGCCCAGCAGAATTATAGACAGAAGCACTTGCGCGCTGCCAAGTCCAAAAATTGGCTTACGCAGTTGCCATAACTTCGTTGGGTTCAGCTCCAAACCAATTAAAAACATTAAAAGTACGACACCAAACTCTGAAAAATGCAGAGTGGCATCAACATCCTTCACGAGGTCAAGTCCGGCGGGTCCAATCGCCATGCCTGCCACCAAATAACCGAGTACGGCCCCGAGACCTAATCGCTTAAAAATGGGCACCACAAGCACCGCAGCCAATAGATAAATCAGCGCTACACCAAGAAAACCTTCAGATACTTCCACTGCTTACACCCCTAACTCTGAAAGATGGTGCTGATATTGTTTTGCCACAGTCTTTATTTGCAATGATGTCAGATCACTTGCCCCCTGAACAATGAATGGTTTTTCAACTTGCATATCACAAAATCGCGCAGTTTGCTGAAACGGAGCAAGATAAGAAAGAAGCGGTGCTCCGTGTCTTTCACCCTCATTATAGGCTCCCTCACCGCCTCCGGCACTCACCGCAAGCATAAAGCTTTTACCAGCGAGCGCTCGCTCGCCTTCACCGTGAGAAAAGCCGCGTTTCAGAACTGTGTCTATCCATTCTTTCAGTAAAGCAGGTGCGCTGTACCAATAAAGAGGAAACTGAAACACAATCACCTCATGCTGGCGCAGCAGGTGCTGTTCCACGGCCACATCAATATAAAGGTTAGGGTAACATTCATAAAGATCTCGCCCTGTAACAAAATCAAGAGATTTAGCAGCGCTATATAACGCGCTATTCACCCGTGATTTGTTTGGTGATGGATGAGCATATAAAATAAGCGTCGATTTAGGCACTAGCCTCTCCACTCTCAAACTGCCTACCTTCAAGGGCAGCTTTAAATATCGGTATTCTATCGATGACAAATTGCCTAAATGAACGCATCCGCGCAGCTGCCCTAAGATCCCGGTGTGATAACAACCAAACGTCATATTGTGGTTCAGAAACTGGCTCACTCAAGCGCACCAGACTTTCATCTGTAACCAACATGCACGGGAAATACCCTAGCCCCATGTGCGATTTAACGGCCTCATATTGCAGTATTACGTTGTTAAAATGCCCCGCGACACCAAGATGGGGGAAGGGGCTCTTTTTAATCCAAGAGGGTCGCTCATCTGGCGTACCCCAAGCTACCCATTTTGCCGTACTATCAGGCCTTTCTGGGTTGTGTTGCTCAAGATACTCTCGGGTGGCATAAACAGCCTGATAAACCGTGCCTATTTTTCTGCCGATCAGATGTTCCGGCGGTGAGTTTGTGAAACGAATAGCGACATCTGCTTCCCGTCGGGATAAATCAAACAATTCAAAGGAATCATTCACCTTGATTTGAATATCAGGATACTCAGTCATGAAATCTTGTAGGTGTGGCATCAACAATGACTTAGCAGCTGCATCAGGCATAGTTACACACACTTGACCCTTAAGTTCGTCATCCCGCCCAGCCACATGGCGTCCAAACGTATTCAGGTTTTCATCTGTATTCAGCGCTATAGGCATCAGTTCGCGGCCAGCATCTGTGAGCTGATAACCGTCAGGCATACGGTCAAACAAACGCACCTCTAAATCTGCTTCAAGTGTCTCAATTCTGCGGGAAACGGTGCTGTGACTTACCTTAAGGTTCTTAGCTGCCACTCGCATGGAAGGCGCCTCTGCCACCGCCAAAAATATCTTGAGATCATCCCAGTTCATACAACCATCCATTCTTGGTTGGTTCATATATGCACCATGCTGTCATAAATTCAAATATTTTCTGCACCACTATACCGGTGTAGCAATCTCCTACAGAGACATTGATCTAATATTCTGCATGAAAGAACTAAAATGACTTTACCAATCATCAGCGGCTATGCGGCTGCAATTCTTGGTTTCCTCCAAATTGGCCTTATGGTGACTGTCGGCAATGCGCGCCGAGAAGCAGACGTCTCACTTGGTGACGGCGGTAACGATGCTCTCCTAATGAAAATCAGACGCCATGGTAACCTGACAGAAAATGCACCCCTCTTCCTGATCCTGCTTAGTTTTCTCGAAATTACAGGCGGCCCAGTGATCGCGGTTCTGGCTCTTGCCAGCATTTTCATTACTGCACGACTGTCTCATGCTTTCGCTCTTTCTGGTCCCAACAAACCATTAGCCGCCCGCGCTGGTGGCGCACTAGGCACTATTCTCGGGATCGTTGGCACAGCCGGTATGTTAGCTTGGCACCTTTCAACACTCAATTAACTCAATGAATCATTACTTTCCTAGTGAACAGAAAAACGATACCTCTGGTTCAAAACATGACTTGTACCAGAGGTGTGTATGGAAACGATCGGTGTCATTGTAGCGGGCGGCAAATCTAGTCGCATAGGTCGAGATAAGGCCCTCCTGAAACACGGTACAATCACCTTGCTTCAACATGCCCAAAACCTGCTTGATGATCTGGGGATAGATAACCGATTTATTCTCGGCCGCCCTGATACTCAGGACGGAGTTCCAGACCCCTATCCGGGTGAAGGCCCCGCCAGAAACCTTCAAGGCTGGTTCGATCTTCAGAAACCGCCCTTTCAGGTATTAGTTCTTCCAGTTGATATGCCGTTCTTAACAACAGAGCCGCTTGAACATCTACTCTCTCAACCAACTGGTGCATACTTTGACGATCTATATCTCCCTTTCACGGCGACCATCCGCGAATCCAAAAACACATCCACTGCCAGGATGAAAGACTTATTGCCACAGCTTGGCGTCACATGTGTGCAACCTCACAAAAATTGGATGCAACAACTTGTAAATATCAATCAAATCGCTGATTTAACACTTCTCGACAGTAAAAACTGAGACCTAACTGCAACAGTTTTTGCGGTATTTAAATTGTAACTTTTTCCTACTGGACATTGGCTTGCGCGTAATTATGGTTAATTTCGCTGAGCGAGCAGAGATGGTTTTCTCAGCTGAACTTGACTAACTGACTGCGATAATTTGACTTGGTATCGACTTGTTACACCAAAACTGACCGGCGCCATTCACTTTACGCTACAAACTAGGAGACTTCCCGTGGCAGACGGTACAGTAAAATGGTTTAACGCAACAAAAGGCTTTGGCTTTATCAAGCCAGACGCTGGTGGCGACGATGTATTTGTACATATTTCAGCAGTAGAAGCAGCTGGCCTTAACGGTTTGAACGATGACCAGCCTATTTCTTACGAACTCGTAGAGGACCGTCGTGGTCGCATGTCTGCGGGTAACCTCGTACTTAAATAGTACAAACAGATATCAAGATACGAAGAAGGGGCGTCGCGCCCCTTTTTTTCTGCGCATCTAAAACTACTATTTAATTGAATCGTACTGAATACGAAAATGTACGAAAAAATTATCAATTACATCATTGTTTTCAGATAGCGGTATGTAGAGGGACCGTACCGTAACCGTACGTTCCGACGGTGAGCGTAAAACAAGTTCAGCACATACTGGCGCCTCGATTTCAATTGCCTTAGAAGCAGCCGCTATAATGCGCCCTTTAACCCTCTCGTTAAAGCCATCACCTATTTTTTGGCCCGTATGCTCACCATAAAACCTGGAAAGCAATGTACCCTCTATCCTGATCTCAAGGTCCACAACAGCGCCATCATCATTAAATATAGGCGCAAAAACAGCGACCTCAGGCAATATGCTTTTAATTTCGCTGGGGACAATATCGGCCCGTGAGGCAAAGCGCTTGCCTCCCAATTTTGACTGAATGTACTTAATGTCTTGCTCAAAAGCTGGTTCCGGCAATGGTCCTTCACCAACCGAAAACAGAGCAAAACTCTGAGCAGTCAAATCCGTGCGGGACAGACCCTC
The DNA here is from genome assembly GCA_040830325.1 of Kordiimonas sp. Classification (GTDB taxonomy): domain Bacteria; phylum Pseudomonadota; class Alphaproteobacteria; order Sphingomonadales; family Kordiimonadaceae; genus Kordiimonas. Next base: position 18,354 of record JBFOLV010000173.1, read on the forward strand.
ATCAGGCTCAAATAACGAAATACGAAAACTCCCCCAATACAACTAAACGCGTAATATCAGGAGTATATTCACGATATTCCTAAGAAAAAGCTAAGCCCTTGAACAGTGATGTAAAATCACCTGTGAAAGAACTTAGCTTCATCAAATTTATCGAATATTGAGGCAAAAACCCTAGGGCTTTTTATAGACGTGGCCATCCTTCATCACAAAACCCACTTTCTCCATAGTCGTGATATCTTCAAGTGGATTTCCCGGTACTGCGATGATGTCAGCTAAATAGCCTTCTTGAATTTGACCAATTTTTGTTTCCATTTTCAAAAGAGTGGCAGAATTAATCGTTGCTGCCTGCAAAGCTTGCAAAGGCGTCATGCCGAACTGCACCATGCGCGAAAGTTGTTTTGGATTGTCTCCGTGTGGGTAGATTGCCGCGTCGGAACCGAAAACCATGTTCACACCAGCTTCCACTGCGCGGGTGAAACTTTCACGCTGCCGCTTTGATACTTGACGTTCCTTATTCAGGTTTTCCTCCGGCACACCATTCTGTTCACCAAACGTAAGCGTATATTCTGTGTTATAGATATCCATTGAGAAATAGGTGCCAAACTTCTTGGCTAGTTCAATGCCTTCATCGTCAAGAAAACTGACGTGCTCAACGGAATCCACACCCGCAACAATGGCTGCCTTAATGCCGTCCGTACCATGCGCATGCGCTGCTACCGTCACATTACGGCGGTGCGCTTCATCAACAATTGCCTTCATTTCTTCTAGGGAATACTGCTGCACACCAACTTTGGTGCCTTTTGAAAATACACCGCCCGTCGCGCAAAATTTAATGGCGTTTGCGCCGTACTTAATATTTTCACGCACTTTAGCTCGAATTGCCCACGGCCCGTCAGCAACGCCGCCAGATTTTTGCTTTAATTCAGGAGGAAGAAAGTTATTATCACAGTGCCCGCCTGTAATACCCAGTGCATGCCCTACCGCAAAAATACGGGGCCCAGCAATATCGCCAGCATTGATGCCATCACGAACACCAATAACCGAATAGCCACCTGCACCAACGTCACGCACAGTTGTGAAACCCGCCATCAGTGTTTTCTTAGCATTTTTCACTGCTACAACAGTTTGGCGCGGTATGGAGTAGCCCATGCTCTCGATAAAAGAACCTGCGTCACCAGACAGGTGCACATGCATATCCATCAAACCGGGCACAAGCGTCATGCCCTCAAGATTGACACGCTCAGCACCCTCAGGGGCATTCACAGAGTCTGCTGTCCCAATCGCTACGATATGCGTATCCCGCACAACGATGGCCGGATTCTCTAAAAAACTTCCGTCTTTAACGTTTAAAAGAGCAGCTGCTGTAATGTATGTATCTTTTGCAAATGCGCCAGCGGCAGACCCCATCGCTACCGCAGCCATGGACACAGCTGTAAGTAATTTTTTCATTCTTCCATCCCCTCAATTCGACGTTCATTGAAAGGTAAGCTGAAAACGGACCTCTGTCTATATTATCGGGGTCACACCTCCTTGAGTTCCCTGAAAATTGTTAAAAGAACAAAAAAGGGTAGGTCAGGTTTCCCTGCCCACCCCTATTTTCCAATTCCACTTCAAAGATGTGGAATTGGCTTTAGTGAGAAATTAGGCTGCCGCTGCTGCGGCTGCCTTTTCGAACTCCTCTTTTGCATGAATGAACTGGCTGTGCGCCTTTTCAACATAAGCGAGAACCTCGTCCACATACCCATCTGTCGACGCTGACCACACACGATTGATGTAGCGTTCGCCTGCCGCAAAACTGGACATAATGTCAGCGTAAGCTCTGAGGCCGAACAAATGCTTCATACTGTCCCTTGCTTCAGCAAACGTCATAAGGTCTTCCCGGAAAATCCGGTCAATTTCAAACCTCATATCATATGTTGGCACTTTGTCCTTGCGGCCATTCAATTCCGATAGGTTTTTCACAATACGGTCGAGGCTACCTTCTAAGTCCGCACGGTTTGCCTTGAGGACAGTGCTGTCTTTTGCAGCAGCTGATTCCGCACGTTTATGAAGCACCACACCGAGAACACCTGCCAGCACCACTGGCGCAAAAAGTGTCCAATTAATGAGTAACGGGTCAAGTGATGCCAAATACGCTCCTGAAAGGAACGCCACAACAACAAGTAATTTACCTAAAGATTGCATTGCCTTCCTCCCTAACTAGCGTTCAAGATCATCATAACAGCGTCACCAACACCGGTGAGTGCCTCACCAACGATGAAACCTGCTGCAATTGGAATACCCGTATCTTCAGACCACACCTTGCCTTTTTTACGGTCAGTGATTTCACGTAGTAATGTACCAAGTGAATAAGTAAGCACGATACTGAAAGGCAGATAAAAGCCCAGCCCAACAGTGATACCAAGCCCGCCCTGCATGGCTGTCAGCAACCCACCGAGTGCAGCGCCAGCAAAGTATTTTTCGTGTGGCACATCACCGCCGGTGATGCCTCGAACCATTGAAGCAAGTGCTTCACCTTGCGGCGCTGGAAGCGCATCAGAACCAAGCGTATAGGCTTCATGAAGCGTGAACACGAGTATAATGATCAGAATAGGACCGAGCCATGCGCCAAAGAACTGACCCATCTGCTGCATGCGCGGGGTGGCACCAACCAAATAGCCCGTTTTAAGGTCAAGCATCAGATCTGTGGCCTGGCTCATGGCAACACAGGCCGCAGCGCCAACGGTGATTGATGCCACAATTGCCGGCCCTGTTTCCATCCCGCCGAAGCTCTGTGTAATTACAATCAAGATTGTAACTGCGACAAGTGTCATTCCAGAAAGCGGTGACCAATTTGTTCGGCCAATGGCTTCAGAAAGAATAATCCCTGCCATCCAAATCCAAAGCGTACCAAAAATAGCCATCATGATGCCGCGCGCGAGGCCAACCTCTTCCACAGAAGTATATGCCATAACGCCGAGTAAGATAGCCGCCGCACCAATTGCAATATAAAGCAATTTAATCGGCATCTCATCTTTGCTGAGAGCGCTCTCGGTTTTCGCGGATGACTGCATAGAGCCAATAGCGGATTTGATAAGCGGGAAGGCGAACATCACGCCAATCACCGCGCCACCGATAAGCATGCCAATACCTGTAGGACGGAAAAGTGACACACGCATTGCGCCTGGGTCAGAAAGAACCACGCCGTTCACCACTGGGAACATACCTGTCACATCAAGCAGCGGCGCGATAATCCAGTAGCAGACATAACCACCGATGATAAAAGCAACACCACCCCGGCCAGCAATATAGCCAACTCCAACAGTCATGAGAGAAAGGAACCAAACACCATTCAAGTAGGCCGGTAACACTACGCTGCCAACTTGCTCGTTGATCCAACCAAAGAAATCAAAGTTCGCACCGCCCGTAATACCGTATACGAGCGCGGAAAACACGCCAGCGCCTACAAGTAATGTCGCCTTTTGAATACCCGCGCCGGGAGACTTCAGAATGGAGGCAACCGCAACGCCGCCAGGATAGGTGAAGCGCTCAAAATCAATCATCTGCTTCCGAAGTGGAATGATGAAGGCTATACCAAGGAACGCCCCCGCGATCGCCCCGAATGTCAGCACATACGCGTTAAATTCGTAGCCATACCCAAGTATGAATATCGCAGGTACAGAGAACATCATACCAGAAGAGGCACCGTTCACCGCACTTGCAACTGTTTGCGCGACATTATTTTCGATAATAGACCGGCGTCTTAATATGCCGCGTAAAATACCAAAACCTAGAATGGCGGCTAGTTCCGATCCCTCAATGGAAAAGCCTAATTTTAGGGCTGCATAGCCAATGGAAATTGAGATGATAGCGCCAAGAAAATAACCGACAATCACGGCATGTGGCGTAAGCTCCGGATAAGCGCCCTTTGTAATTGGGCCGCTTCCCGTTTCAGCATGATCAGACAAGTGAGACCTCCCCAGTCTTATTTAACCAGTCTTCTATTTATTTAACCTCTATGCAGGCTACATGGGTCGTAGCCTTGGCCCCCCAAAGAGCTATCTTGCTTCCCGACAAAACAGCTCTTGCATAGTTGCTATGCGTTTAACAAACCTTGCACACACAGCAAATCAAGCTTAGCACTAACATATCACTTTGATTTAGACGACTCTAACTTGTCGTATTCACAATAAAAACTAATCAGCAAGGCGTTCCACAGATGTCAAATGAGGACACAAAATTAGATATTGCATGGCTCAAAGAAAGGCTTAAACGCCATTTCAGTGAGCTTGCACGTCTTGCTGCACCCGCTGTTATGACGCGGATCGGTATTCTTGGCCTTGGCCTCGTTGACACAGCAATGGTGGGCCACTATGCGACACAGCATTTGGCATGGCTAAATCTCGCGAACCAATCAGTGATTATGTTTGCTTTGGTTGTAGGACTTGGCCTCTTGTCAGGCATCATGGTCTACAGTGCCAACGCATTTGGTCTGGACGATTATAAGGGAGCAGGAAAGGTTTGGCGGCGCGCCCTTCCTTTCACACTTTTTTGCGGCTTTATTCTCACAGCCCTTATTTGGCCGTCCGAATATTGGCTTACGCTTCTTGGTCAATCAGCTGAAAATGCTCAGAAGGGCGGTGAGCTTGCGCAAATTCTAGCCCTTGGCCTAACGGGGCACATGCTTTTTGTTAACTGCACCATGTTCCTTGAAGGTATCAAGAGGGCTGAAATTGGCTTCTATTTGATGCTCGGGGCCAATGTTGTGAATGGCATCTTAAATTACTCTCTCATTTTTGGAAACTGGGGCATGCCAGAACTGGGCGCAGAAGGCTCAGCCTGGGCCTCTACAGGTGTGCGTTGGTTTATGGCCATCACCGCGCTTTCATATGTGTGGTGGTCTGCAAGTTTAAAGAAGTACGCCGTCAGGGAACCCCATGGGCAGCAGTGGCATGAATGGAGTGAACAGCGTCAGATGGGGTATGCCTCTGCTGTTTCTCTCGCCGCTGAAGTACTGGCTTTCTCGGCACTCGCGATTTTCGCTGGCTGGTTGGGCACTATCCCCCTCGCCGCGCACGGCGTATATTTTCAGGTAATTGGCTTGCCATTGATGATCTCAATCGGCATCGGTGTCGCAACCACCGTACGTGTAGGCATTGCATTTTCTCGGCGTGATCAAGCAGACACTATTCTTGCCGGTATATCAGGCATAGTTCTCAATCTCGCGCTAGTGGGTATTGTTGGTATTGTCATCTACTTTAATGCAGAATTGATGCTCAGTATCTTCACCGATGATGAACGCATTATTCTTATGCTCGCACCACTCGCAGTTCTCTTCACATTCAGCATGATTGCAGATGCGTCACAGATGGTGGCATCACTCGTATTACGTGGATATCAAGAAACTTGGTGGCCCACTTGGCTTCAGGGGTTCGCCTTCATTTTCGTAATGCTGCCAGCTAGTTATTATCTGGCCATTCCCATGGGCCTCGGACTTGAAGGTTTGATCTGGGGTACACTAATTGGGGTAACAGTGTCTTGGATACTGCAACTGTCTCGCTTCGCCTATTTGGCAAAACGCCCAATGTAAAGCAACCTGTCACCTAAAATTGCAGTGACTTGTTTGCCATACTTTTACCTTTTTGCTTTCTATTACTTAACAAACACAGATCGGCATCATATTAATGAGGAAAATATATAATTAGGACTACGACAGTGTTTAAGAAACGTTTTCTGGCAACTTCCTTTGCCATATTATTTTCCGTGCCCGTTCACGCTCAATCCTTCATCGGAGAAGGCTTCAATACAGCCATTGAAGCCGTACAAGATGGCATTGACTTAATTTGGCCAAACCGCGACCAAGAACAAGGAACGAGCGTTCGTCTTGGTTTTGGGCTCGGGGTAACGCCCGACTATATGGGTTCGGATAACTACCACCTGCGCGTCGTTCCCCTCATTGATATAAAATACAAAGACAAGGTTCAGCTGAACGCTAGCCGCTTAAGCTATAATATGTGGCAAAGTGGCAAACTCACTGCTGGTCCGCTCATGAACGTGCGCTTTGGTCGTAGCGCAAAACAAAACTCCGTCCTTGAAGGCTTTGGTGACATTGGTGACACTTTGGAGTTTGGCGCTTTTGTTCGCTACAAAACTGAAGCCGCAATGTTCTCAGCTGAATACCGCCACGGCATTAGCGCCGGAATTGGTAGCAGCATACTGGTAACCGCCGGACACGGCATCTATAAAAATGGCAGATTCTCAGCCATGCTTGCAGCCCGCGCCCGCTGGATGGACAGCAAAACAATGCAAACTAATTTCGGGATAACAGAGGCACAATCCGCAGCTTCAACTCAGGGGCTTTCAGCCTTTAGAACAACTGCTGGTGTCGCAGAAGCCAACGCTAATTTGGTAGGCTCATTTGAGCTGAACGAAACAGTAAGGCTATTAAGCTTATTCTCTTTTGGTAAGCTGTTAAGTGATGCTGCTGACAGCCCTATTGTTCAGGCTGACAAGGGATCATCTACTCAGATTATTACAGGTGTTGGGCTGGCCATCGCCTTTTAAACCAACCCAACACCCAAAGGGAGAACCTGACAGTAACTCCCCAACCAGAGCTAAGGCCTTGCCCTTAGATCCAGGTTGTAATTTCTTTGAGTGGCTTCTTGCTAATGACTGGCACTTCCACACCATCTTCCGGGTAACCAGCTACTACCAGCATAATTGCCTTTTCGTTCGCAGGGCGCCCACACACTTCATTCAAGAAGCCCATCGGAGACGGCGTATGCGTAAGTGTTGCCAGACCTGCATTATGGAGTGCCGCTAAAAGGAAACCACTCGCTATCCCCGCACTTTCGTGAACATAATAATTATTCGTACGAGTGCCAGTATCTTGGTCAACTGCGTATGATTCACGGAAAATAGCTATTAGGTAAGGTGCTTTCTCCAAGAACGGCTTATTGGCATCAGTAGCAAAAGGCTCAAGGTCTTTAAGCCATTCCTCAGAAGCACGACCGCCATAAAACTCGCGTTCTTCTTCCTCTGCTGCTGCTCGTAAACGTGATTTTACATCTGGATCAGCAATTACCGCAAAATGCCAAGGTTGCTTGTTGGCACCTGACGGCGCTCGACCTGCAGTCAAAATCGCATTTTCAATAACTTCTCTTGGTACAGGCTTGTCAGAAAACTCGCGTACCGTGCGGCGATTCTTCATCAAATCAAAAAATGCCTGTGAACGCTCGATCATTTCATCGGATTCATAATGCGTAAATCCTTCAAGCGGAGCGAAGTTTGCAGCTTTCATTTTCTATCCTCTCATCACCCAGTGGCAATTTGCACTCGGTTTGTGCTTAAATGGGTCATTCTTTTTACAGGATCCGTTTCATGCTTTTACGCCTGACATACATATTCTTGACCATATGCTTTACACCGCTACTCGGCCAAGCATTTGCGCAAGCAATTGTTGTAAATCCTGATAGCCTCCCGTCGACTACTGTTGGTAATGTAATTTCATATGAAACTTTCTTTGTCAATGGTGTATATACCCACGGACTAACAAAAAATATGGCTAAAACCGATGTATATCTTGGAAACTATTACAAAACACTTCTTACCTTTACTACCTTACGGCTTGTAGCAAATGACAAAATAAAGTTGCATGAGTCAATTTCTTTTACCCTTCCTAACATACTTGAACGAAACCCTTTTCGAGTCGCAGTCACACCGCACCACATACTAACAGAAACAGCGGGGTTTGCTGTCCCCGCACGAGTAACAGATGCCCCCTTTGAGCATTATATGAGCCATGTGCGCACCGCTGGGCAAATGGCGCATGATGATATCGTATCCTGGGCTTTACTTGTGGAGTTTCTAGAAACGAAAACGGGCCATTCAATTGCAGAACTCATGACCCGAGAGGTACTTCAACCTCTAAATTTACCTCCAGAAAGCCTGACGGTTGCAGACACAACCTCACCCCTATTGAAACTACGAGATATCAGCGGCACAGGCTCACTCATTGCAGAACTAACAAGGCTGATCATACAAAATCGAACGCCTGACCAGAGCCGATTTTTACCTAACGAGTTATACAGCCTAGTCACTCAGCAGCAAAGCTGGCGGATGCATCCATTAACGCCAAACCATACATATATTGGCAGCTTAAATTCGCTCAAAACACAGCGTTGGCTGGAGCCTAACGCTAACCAAATTGAGGGACCTTCATTTATGGCGTTCCCAGAAGCTGGCGTTGCCTTTGTCAGCCTAACTGGCCTCAATAATAACTTCAGGGAAGCAGTAACAACCATCGCACTGGATATGTTCTTACCTGTAAAAAATGACAACCGCCAAAATGAAGCTAGCATGCTAGTACCTTACGAACGGTTCAGTGGCTATTACGTCAGAGCTGACAATCCTACGGCGTGGCTCAAGGACAGGCTGCAAACAATCAATAGCCATCAGTTACATATTCGCGAAGAAAATGACGGTTCCCTTACCGTAAAGCAACATGATGGAAGGCGGACCACTTCCTACAGCAAGGAAGCGCCTTTCCATTATACATTATATAACGGAGAGAAGTTAACCTTAAGCCCCTTTAAGTCTGGGGGATATCTGCTTCTTGATGGAACGCTATACCGCTACGCAGGCATTCTTGGAAACAAACTGTTTGTCATCACGCTATTTCCGTTTGTCATCATAATGCTGTTGTCCAGTGGCTTTTATGCGAACAGTAAAACCAGCAAAGCTTGGCGCCGGATGGGCCAGTTTGGCTTAGCTGGTACATTGCTCATCTGCATAGGGTTAGTTTGTGACTATCTTTGGTGGCCTACCGTACTATTTGATTGGAATATGCCACTGCTTATTAACTTATGGCGCCTCGCTCTTAACATAGGCCTGATGCTTGTTTTGAGCTTACCATTATTTGCAATGTCGTTCGTTCGGCAAAACACGATGCCAGAAGGCGCAGCCGTCATGTTTGTACCACTTCATCTGGCACTAATCAGCATAGCAGCAGCCGCTTTGTTTTTAATTTTAGTCGCCTGGGGCGTGGCTGCGGAGTTCTCAGCATACTAAGTACTATAGTTATTTCTACTATCCTGGCGACGAAGCGGATGTGTGGTCCAGTATACCGGAATACCAGCTTCAGCGTTTCGTTTGGCATCGACATAATCTGGCATTAATTGCAATGCCTCTTGGAATGCATATGCCGCCTCCGATGAGCGCCCCAAATGATGTGCTGCGACACCCAAATTATTCCATAAATCGGCAGCTGGAACCTCCTGATTCACAGACCACAGTATGTCATAAGCTTCTTGCCACCGAGACATGGCAGCCAGAGCACTAGCAGCAATAAAATCCGCATAAAGCCCTGCTTTCATAACGTATGGCACTATAGGCGCATCTCGTTCCGTAATACTCTGAGAGTATCGATAAGCTGCTGCATAATCTTGCCTGTACAGAGCCATCCCGGCCAAAATACCAAGCTGCTCTGTTACTGACAACTCACTTAAATGAAGCAAGTCTTCGAATTCGCTCAGACCATACTTTGAAAGCGATTGCTTTACAAAACCTCGTGTTTTCTCGAGATTCCGCGAGATGGTGCCTTCACGGTGGTAGTACCGATAACCCGCATTGGCGAGAGGGACTATTCTCGCTTCTCTTATGATGGCGTGAAGTAAAAAATCGTAATCCTCAGCACACGTGTAGCTCTCATCAAAACCAATTGCTCGGGCTAGTGAAACCAGAAACCCGCAATGCAAGAGAGGATACCAATTGCGCTCGAAGCACCTAACGTCAGCACCGGGCTCAAACATAAATTCAGGAATTTTAAGAGTTTTGATCACTTTTCCGGTCGGCTCATCAATCAAGATGCCGCTGTCATAAACAATGTCTGCACCCGCCAAAAGTGCCTTCAACATTGCCTCTGGTCGATCGGGCATAATTTCATCATCAGCATCAAGCCACATACCATAGGTGGTTTTTACTTCATGAACTGCGCGGTTACGAGCAGCGCCCACGCCTAAATTCGCAGGCTGCTTAACTACCCTAATTTGTTCTCCGCCCGCTGCTTTCGCCTTATAAACCGTATCATCAACACTGCCGTCATCAACAAGCAGTATAGGGTATGCGCCGCTAGCAACAGCGGACAGGACGGCCCGTTCAATAGTTTGTTCAGCATTATATGCAACAATCACTATGGTAAGATCATGCATGGCTGCCTCAACACCAAATTGAAAAATACTTTTGCAACATATTGATTAGTTTGACACTTTAAACACAAATGGTCACCGGCTAAATTACAAACCAACAGTTATTGCAGTCAGGAAAACAGCGTTGACACTTCAGTTCGATATAGATGGTCGTTCCATTGGTGAAGGGTGCCTTCCCTATATTATTGCCGAGATCTCTGGCAACCATATGGGCAATATCGAAACAGCTTTCTCTCTGATTGAAGCAGCAAATGAAGCTGGTGCTGATGCGGTGAAATTTCAAACCTATGAAGCACACACCATCACTCTTGATAGTGATGCCCCTTCCTTCGTAGTACAAGAAAACCTCTGGAAGGGTGAACGACTTTACGACTTATATAAGAAAGCCCAAACACCTTTTGCATGGCATGAAGCCTTGTTCAAAAAAGCACAGGACATAGGCATTACAGCCTTTAGCGCACCCTTTGATAATACCGCGGTAGATCTCTTGGAATCCCTGAATGCGCCAGCTTATAAAATTGCATCATGTGAACTAGTTGACATCCCGCTTCTGAAGCGGGTCGCGCAAAC
>JBFOLV010000174.1:0-7689 GCA_040830325.1 Kordiimonas sp.
TTCGCCCCAACGAACCTTGATTTACTCGCCGACCGCCTTCAAAATGTTATGAGATATCATAATTAAATTGAGTTATTCTCGGTAAACCCGGAGAAATTTAATGAACCTACATACTGCTGCCATAGCCGCACTTGGCTTGTTTATGGCGAACAACCAAGCAACTATCGCCTCAGATACCCAGATCAATAAAAGTGTTGAACGCTATTATTGTACTCAGTTTGGCCCTTTCTCATTACGTTTTGACTCTGACAAAGCTGCTGGGGTTTTCGCAATTTTTGCAAATGGCGATTTGGGTTCAATTGTCGGACACCTAAAAGACCACCACCTTGAGGGCGAATGGATAGAAGTAGACAGTCGCGGCAAAATCAAAATTGATTTCTCCGACGATTGGTCTTCTTTTGAAGCTGCCTACAATGTTGCCCCGGCAACGGGTAATTGGCGAACAGGCTGGTATGGACAATTGAGGCCTGAAAGCAAGCCTTCCGAGTTCACTGTAGACGGGCAGACATATAAATGCGCAAAGGAATAGCTGGATACATCCGAACTTTTTTATTGGTCTCCATGCTCATGCACGGAGAGGTAGCAACGGCTTTAGACAATAGCGCACCTAGTAACACCAAACAAACCCAGGCTGCTTGGCAGTGTAAGAGTTCGCCACTTATCGTTCAAAATATCAAGGTTTGGAATGGAGAACAGTTTCTCGAAAATCAAGATATCTACGTTAAAGGCGGCAAGATCGCAGAAATCCGAAACAATAAAAACTCAGCTTATGACCGAAATATTAGGACTATTAACGGAAAGGGTAAAATAGCTCTACCCGGTTTTATTGACTCTCACGCCCACTTTGACGCTGTAGCTGCAGCAAAAGAACTTCAAACCGAGCTTGATGTACAAACAGAAATTTTCCCTATAACCATGCGACAAACCATAGCGTCTGGCGTGACCTTTGCGCGTACCCACCTTGCTGCACTGAAAGATATTAAGGTGATGGAAGAGCTTGCCGCTGACAACTGCTTCCCTTCGCCTCGTCTTTCACTCGCCGGGCCTGGGCTTTTAGGCGGCGCCCCCAATGTAAATGGGCGACTCATGAGAGGCTTCTCAAGCATCTCTGATATGGAACACAAAATACGTGAGGCTGCTGAACTTAATACTGAGTGGCTCGCAGTTCACGGTATAGCCAAATTCTCTAAAGAAGAACTTATAGTGTTAACCCAGTTAACCGAACAATACGGCCTAAAGCTACTCGCTGACGCTGATAGTTTCGAAGCACTTCAAACAACAGTTAATAGCAGTGCCATCTCGGGTGAATATATCAACCGAACAGCTGAGCCCAGTTTCCCAGATTCTATCTTGGCAGCCATAGCCAAACGAAATAACCCTTATTACTCTGTTGCACCAATTGGTTACTATTACAGGGCTCAGCATTATGTTGATCAACCCACACCTGTTATTGCTGCCTCTTCTTTACAGTTCATTGATGAAACTGTTACGGCTCGGATGAAAACCTCACATTCAGCAACCTACCGGGACAACAGGTATATTAAACAGATGGTTATTGCCCACCCCACCTTGAAGCAGAAATTCTGGGAGTTGCGCCGCGCTGGAGCAAAGCAAGTTATCGGAACAGATTCTGGTTCACTCGGTCAGTTCCATATTGATGCCATATGGTGGGAACTGGAAACATGGCGAAACCTAGGTGTTCCCAGCAACGAGATCATTGACGCAGCAACTGCATTACCGGCCCAAATGTTAGACCAACCAGATATTGGGAAACTAAAGGAAGGCTATCTGGCAGATATAATACTCTATGATAGCACCGATTTTACTGGCTCCTTACAGAAGGATCTCCTGAGTACCGTCATAAAAGGTGGTGTCATCTATGTTGAAAAAGGCGAATGGGTTGGACCGAACCGCGACCAAACAATAATGGCTATCTCTAAAGCCAAGCTTATGAATTGACCGCAGAACCCACATCTAACGCCTCAAACCAATCAAGAAATCGGATTACATCATCGCCGCGGAAAATTGCTCCGTGCTGCGGCGACATCATTTCAACATCCAACGTTCGAACCCTTTCAATCCAAATCAACTTGGCCTTATTTGATGGCATCCAGCGCTGATGGAATTTTTTCATATACCGGGTGTGCTGATCAAAATCTTCCACAAACATTGAAGCACCATCATCAAGAAGAGCCGCGCCAATATCGCCACTCATCAGTATTTTTGCCGCCGGATCATAAACAGAATAGTTCCCTGACGCGTGTAGATAGTGAGCAGGTACCAATTGTAATCTTCGATTTCCAACGGTTACTTCCATACCCTCGTCGGGAATACCAACATACTCGATTTGCTCACAGCCAAAGTGGCGAATGAAGCCTTCCCACAACCAAGGGGCATAAAGTTTCGTGTTATCAAGCACCTGATCCCAAAGCCCGAGGCTGGAGATGATATCTGGATCCTGATGTGAAGCGAAAAGTTGCTTTATACGCTCGATCGGCACGTGGTGCACCACAGCAGCCAGCATAGGAGCAAACAGTTCAATGCCGCCAGGATCCATCAAAATAGCATCCCCACCAGACATCATCATATGCTGGTTGGTATCAATGATATTGTGTTTTCTATCGGGATCGCGTCCAAAGATAACCCATTTATGGTCGCCCTTCTCGTAAATTGTTGTGGCTTTCACAGACTAATTCCTTTGCAGATCCAACGCGTGGTTCAATAAATTGAGGTTACTTTTGACTTTACCGAGCACAGCAACAGAGCATTGTTCAAGTTTCTCTGACACTGACTGAAATGACTGAGAATAACGTGTATCAATGGCGGCTGCTTCAATTCTAGCGGAAGAAGAAATCGCACTAGCAGCTATCATCTGTTCTGCAATCTCATCCAAAAGCTTCGTCAGCATTCTGGCATGGCCAAGCAACTCCTTCACCGTTTCTTCATCATGATTGACAGTGCAGCGAAGGAAGGGCTCCAAGTCACCTCGAAACCGGGCTTTGTGCGCATCACCTAACTCTATCGCTTTGCGAGCCATTCTAACAGCATTGAGCGTACGCAAACGCTCCACTGCCTGATGCGATACAGCGAGCGCCTCACGCTCAATTTCTCTCACCAGCCGGATAGTATTATCAGCCAGTTGCACCATGAAGTCTGTTATTGGCCGAAAGCCAAGCGCCATATTACCTGCTCTTGCAAACAACACCTTCGCATTCATGGCTTCAAGCGAAATAGCTTCACCCTGTTCCTTAACATCCGCTAGATCAGCGGCAATGCAAACCGCTAGCAAATGAAACTTTGATTTCTCCAGATCTATATGGCGCGCCATGCATACCCTTTCACCCTAGAAAACTAGGTAGAAGGATACGGCATAAACCCCATTAACAAATGATCTAGGTCAACTAAGCTAATTATCGCAAGGTGTTAGACGCGGTTAGATTGAGAAATACTTCATTCTGTAACAACGGATTGATCAGCCAGTCCAGCACCAATATCGACAAAGGCATACCGGTCAGAAAGCTGCACATTTGTGGGTGCTTTGCGCTCAAAAGCTGGTCGTTCAGTGCCCCTGAACGGCAAACAAACCTGCAAAATTTGGCTAGGTGCCTCACCTGCCCTTGCAGCAATAGGCAAGGACACTCCAACCGAAAAAGAGCGCTCCGCGCCATAGCTAATTCCGCGTGTTGTCCATACGGCGCCGCATGGTTGCTCAACAACACCAAGCATGCGTTTACTACGTAACTCTTTCACATTGGCATCCGTAAGATCAAGAAAGTTACGGCCCGTGTAATCCGACCCATAAAAATCCATAATCATACTACCAAAATACCGAATGATGATATTTTTCCGGTCTTGGACCTCAAATAGAATTACCCCCTCCATATGACTGGAAAGAGCCTTAAGGTCTACATCTGCGCGACTGGGAAATAGCTTTTCACCGCGCCAGCCATTCCATATTGCATACAGGCGGTGGATTGTTTCTTCATCCGCAAACTTTGGAAATCGAAACTCAGCGTTACTCATCACACCCCTAACTGAATTATGCAAAACTCATGGTATGCACCTCAAAACGGCAGCGCTTCTTACCATTCACAAAAACAACTTCTATCTCAACATGTTTTTCAAACACTAGAGGCATGTTCTATATATTCGCTTAACAAAAAACGGCCCAGAGTCGGGCCGTTTTCAAGAAGAACTTTTAAAAAAGTACTTAGTCTAAAATCGCAGCCTCAGTTGCGGCCTTTACTTCATCAAGTGTAACGCCATCAGCTATCTCAACAACCTTAAGCCCACCTTCAAAAACGTCAAAACCACCGAGGCCTGTTATAATACGGTCCACAACACCTGTACCAGTAAGAGGAAGCGTGCAGCCCTTAAGAAGCTTAGGCTCACCCTTTTTGTTAGTGTGATCCATCAACACAACAACACGCTTCACGCCGGCAACAAGGTCCATTGCGCCGCCCATACCTTTGACCATCTTGCCCGGTATCATCCAGTTCGCAAGATCACCATTTTCTGCCACTTCCATGGCGCCAAGGATAGAAAGGTCTATATTACCGCCTCGGATCATGCCAAAGCTGTCGGCACTTGAAAAATAACTGCTCGTATCTAGTTCGGTTATCGTTTGCTTGCCTGCGTTAATAAGGTCAGCATCAACCTCGTCATCATACGGGAATGGCCCCATACCAAGCATACCGTTTTCAGATTGAAGTGTAACCTGCATGCCTTCGGGAATATAATTCGCAACAAGTGTTGGAATACCAATACCGAGATTTACATAAAAGCCGTCTTGAAGCTCTTGTGCTGCGCGAGCAGCCATTTGGTTTCTATCCCAAGCCATTATGCTGTCTCCCTACTTCTCACTGTACGCTGCTCAATACGCTTCTCGTGCTCGCCTTTAATGATCCGTTGCACGAAAATACCCGGCGTATGGATATTGTCAGGGTCAAGCTCGCCTGCCTCAACAATTTCTTCTACTTCCACAACAGTTATCTTGCCTGCTGTCGCCATCATCGGGTTAAAATTACGGGCCGTTTTACGGTAAATCAGATTACCTTCGGTATCAGCTTTCCATGCCTTCACAATGGAAACATCAGCAACAAGGCCGGTTTCCATAATGTAGGTTTCGCCGTCAAAGTCTTTGTGTTCTTTACCTTCAGCAATCAGCGTGCCCACGCCTGTTTTGGTATAAAACCCAGGAATACCAGCGCCGCCAGCTCTAATACGTTCTGCTAATGTGCCCTGCGGGTTGAACTCAAGCTCTAGTTCTTTCTCTAGATACTGACGCTCAAATTCCTTGTTTTCACCCACATAAGAAGAAACCATTTTTTTGATTTGCTTCGCATCAAGCAAAACACCAAGGCCAAAACCATCCACACCGCAGTTATTGGAAATAACGGTTAGGTCTTTGACACCAGCCTGATGCACAGCTGTAATGAGGTTTTCAGGGATACCGCAAAGGCCAAAGCCTCCGGCCATCATCGTCATGCCATCAAAAAGCAATCCATCCAGTGCTGCACTCGCACTATCATAAATTTTGCGCATTCTTATCTCCTCACACACGGGGACACATACTCAGTTATGGAATGGTCTAGATGCAATTAGTTTCACATGCAACCAATAATAACTCCATGTAGACAACTTAACGTGAAACGCCAGCCCTTGAAGCCCAATTATTGCCATATTATATATAGACAATATCTATATAAAAAAATGACAGCGATCGGAGAATAACAATGGTGCGCATTATATGCAGCATAATAGGCACAGTCCTTTGCCTCATAGGCATTGTGGGTATGCTGACACCGATTCCCTTAGGCCTCATTATTTTCATCATCGGCTTGATGTTCTTAATTCCATCAAGCCCGGCAGCGGCTGGTTATGTGCGTTTTGCACGCCGTAAAATTGGCCTGTTTGACCGTGCAATGTCTGCTATTACAAACAAGATGCCTGTTCCTTACCGCCGAGTACTGCGCCGTACCGAAGTTAATGGGTACGACTGGTAATCCAGATAAACCCATAAATTATACACACATGTAAGATGCTGACATTTTTTGTCAGCATCAGGTCTCTATAGCTGTTTTCAGACATCAACATGGAGACACGACATGCAAAAAAACGACATCACACTATACGCTTTCCCAACCGGTCCGGGTTTCTTCAACTTTAGCCCATACTGCACAAAAGTAGAGATTCTCCTTGCAGAATCTGGGTTGGAATTTTCTTTGGAAATGCCCGAGGATTACAAATCTTTCTCAAAAGGTCGCCTGCCTGTTCTCAACGATGGCGGCAAGACTGTTGAAGACTCAGAGATCATTCGCCTCCATCTCATTGAAAAATACGGTAAAGAGCTGGATGGCTCCCTAACGACTGCTGACAAAGCGACCGGGCACGCTATTTGCCGCATGCTCGATGAGCGCACTATATACGGCCTCGTATGGACGCGCTGGGCTGAAGATGAAGGTTGGGCACAAACAAAGCCTATCTTTTTCGCAGATGTTCCAGATGAAGTAGCTGAAACGATGCGCGCGCAATGTGTAGAGGCCGTTAAAACAATTGGCTTTGGCAAATTCACCAAGGAAGAAATGCTTACGCTTATCCGCGCCGACCTTAAAACCGTTTCAGATTTATTAGGTGACCGTGAGTTCTTCCTGTCTGATGAACCTACATATCTTGACGCAACTATCTTCGGTCATATTGCAAACCTCTATGGTTCGCCAATCCGGTCCTGGACAAACGATCTAGTTTCGGAGCACGAAAATCTCGTAAATTACTTCAATCGCGGCATAGCACGTTGGTATCCAAATGCTATGCAAGCAGCGGCGGAGTAGAAATAAAAAAAGGGCTGGTAGAAAACTACCAGCCCTTTCCTAACTTATATCAGCTTACTTAAGCAGCAGCTTCGGCTTTAATACCAGACTCAATAAGTGCTGCTGCTTTTTCTGGGCCTTCCCAGCCAACAACTTTCACCCATTTGCCTGCTTCAAGATCTTTATAGTGCTCAAAGAAGTGCGTGATCTGATCAAGGAATATCTTCGGCAACTCTTCAAATGTTTGAACGCTGCTGTGGAAAGGGTGCAGCTTATCAACAGGCACCATAAGAAGCTTTTCGTCCATACCAGCTTCATCTTCCATGATGAGCACACCAAGTGGACGGCAGCGCACAACAGCACCCGGCATAATTGGGGTGTGGTTCGCCAAAATCACATCAACAGGGTCGCCATCATCAGCAAGCGTGTGAGGAATGAAGCCATAGTTACAAGGATAGCGCATGCTTGTGTGCATGATGCGGTCCACGAACAATGCGCCAGATTCTTTATCAAGCTCATACTTAACTGGCTCAGTACCAGCCGGTACTTCAATGATTACGTTCACGTCCCAAGGGGCGTTTTCGCCAACGGAAATCTTGCTGACATCCATGGGTTTAATTCCTTAACTGTTTAGGGTTGGGGATAGAAGTTACTCAAACACGCCTTACAATTGTCTTACTAGTTGCCCTGCAATCAGACTGAAAAACACTATCCAGCCGAAGGAAATGTTAGAGCGAAAAACCGATAAACAGGCGTCAGGGTCGTCAATATCAACCTTTTTCACCTGTGCGCCGAGGTGGGTCGCCGCGAACGCGATGCCGATGTAATAGATTTCATGGAGATTTGCAAGGTTTCCTGCGGCCACGAGTGCTATTATAAA
>JBFOLV010000175.1:0-3191 GCA_040830325.1 Kordiimonas sp.
ACCAACTGGTGGTGCAGCCAGCGATGGTTCAGATGGTGCAAAACACTATAAACGTTGCGCAGCATGTCATTTGCCAACAGGTAAAGGGGTGCCCGGCGCTTATCCTCCGTTGAAGGATAAGCTTGCTACTTTTTATGACGATCCGGAAGGTCGAGCCTATCTTGTATTGGTTCTATCCAAAGGGATGACAGGAAGTATTGAAATAGACGGTGTCACATACCGCGGTTTTATGCCAGCTCAAGGACGAGCACTGAAGGATGAGGGCGTGGCATCCGTTCTCAATTATATCCTCAGGGAGTTTCACGAGGGTAATGATAGCGCAGCTTTCACTTCCAAAGAGGTGAAGGAAATAGTCGCGGCGCACCCAAAGTTGAAAGCTCGTGATTTAGCGAAAATGCGGCAGCTCTTAGTTACCTCGAGCAAAGGTGAATAGCATGCGCATTATTCCAGTTTTTATAGCCGTCTGTCTTTCTTCACTCTCAGTCTTTGCCGAGGATCAGGTAGAAGCTACGGCCAAGTTTAACTGGATGATGAATTGTCAGGGATGTCATCAGGCAAATGGTGCAGGCTCGAAGGGGGGCGCACCTGATATGCGGGGCATAGTTTCCAAGTTTCTAGCCGTGGAAGGCGGGCGCGAGTATTTGTCGCAAGTGCCAGGCGTTGCCTATGCTCCACTTGATGACCAGCAACTAGCAGACCTAGTGAACTGGTTACTTGCGGAATATGACCAAGACCACCTACCGACAAATTTTTTACCTTTTACAGGTATAGAGATAGGGGCTTTGCGTAAGTCGCCGCTCGTTGATGACGCACCTGTATTGCGTAACGAATTACTAGTCAAAATTAAAAAGAAAGAGAGCAAGAGTAACGAGTTGAGATGAAAGGCAAGCCTCGGGGAGGGGCGTAGAAGCCAATAATAGCGGAGAGCAACATCATGGCCTTAACACAAAGAATGAATTGGTTAACTACGTGCGGCGCTTTAGCGCTTTGTTCGGGATTTACACCGAACATTTATGCGCAAGAAGTTGAAAATGAGCGTGGAAACCTGTTTGAAGAAATTGTTGTTACAGCTCAGAAACGGGAACAGAGCCAACAAGATGTCGGTATTGCGATTACGGCATTAAGCGGTGACCAAATTCAGCGTCTTGGTTTTACTAATGCTCAAGAAGTAACCGCTCTCGCACCAGGCGTTAGTACTGTTCAGCCAAATGGTGAGGCAAATTACGCGATTGCGATCAGAGGTGTTGCGAATAGTGACTTTACGACAAATGTAGAAAGCCCCATCGCTATCTATGTTGATGAAGTATATATCAGCCAAATGTCAGGGGCGGGTTTTCTTCTCTTTTATACTGAACGGGTAGAGGGGCTTTGTGGGCCGCAGGGCACTCTTTTCGGGCGAAATGCCACCGGGGGGGTTGTTCATTATATCACCCTGTAACCTCAGGACGAATTTTAGGGGTATGGGAGCATATCATACGGTAGTTTCAACCGGGTAAAGGCAGAGGGTGCGATCAATTTACCTCTGTCTGAAACGCTTGCGGCCCGTGTTTCCGTTTCAACCCATCAAGGCGATGGATATGTAAAAAATCGTCTCCGTCCAAATGCAAATCTAAATAACGCCAATGACTTCGCTGGCCGTGTTCAGTTGCTTTTTACGCCGAGTGATAGTTTCGATCTTCTCCTGAACGCTCGTTATGGTTCTCAGGATATTCGCACTGGCTTTTTTGAGTATGTGTCTGCGATTAATCCGGATGCGACACCAACGCCAGGAGTCACCAATAGCAATTTAGGTGGCTATGTTGACAATGATGGTGACGTGTTTGCAGGCGAGTATGATTTCCCGGGTAGAAATGACCTGGAAACAACGGGTTTATCTGTGACCATGAACTGGGACTTCTCCGATGTTACATTGACCAGTATTACCGACTACCAAGAGGTGAAACGGGACTATATTGAAGATTCCGACGCTTCCCCAGTTAACTATTTCAACTTTTTCCTCACAACAGATGTTGAGCAGTTCTCTCAGGAGCTACGGTTATCAGGCGGTGATAACGATTTTAACTGGGTTGCGGGTTTTTATTATCTGGACCTGAGTATCAATGACAGCAATGGCACCTATTCCCCTGGTTGGTTTGAAGACTTTTTGCCTGTTGCTTTTGGTGTCACCCCTGCTGACTTGGGTGGAACAAATGGATTGTTAAATCCCTACACGACAGAGACAACTAGCTGGTCAATTTTTGGCCAAGCGACATATGCTTTGACTGATGAAGTGTCTGTTACAGGTGGCTTCCGCTGGATCGATGACAACAAAACGCACGAATACCGCGATATCCTCGTTGTATTTCCAGATACGTTAATTAGCGGGTCTGACCCTGCAACCGTGGAAGTTGGTGATGGTGTTCCTCCATACTCTGGTGAGCGGAGCGATGGCAATTGGTCCGCACGGTTACAGTTGGATTATAAGCCGAACGACGACTTGCTGATTTATGCCAGTTGGAACCGGGGTGTAAAATCTGGTGGGTTTAATGCCCCGCTTCTGCCTACTGACGTTCTGGTAACAGACCAATTCATGAATTATGGGCCTGAAAAACTCGATGCATATGAGTTAGGCTTTAAATGGGATGTTGGTGATCGCAGTAGGCTGAATGCAGCTACTTACTATTATGATTATAAAAACTGTCAGGCCTTTTCCATTGTTGGCTTAGATACATTCACATTGAACGCGGACTGTAAAAGTCAGGGCTTTGAAGTGGAGTATCAAACGTCACCCGTAGTGGGGCTGGATATGCTCTTCGGGGTCGGGTTTATTGACGCAGAAGTTACGGATGTACCAGGGGTAACGTTTGATGTGGATACCGCTTTAGGTGTGGTGGCAGCTGCAGCACCAGGGGCTTCACTCAAACCTGTACAAACGCCCAAGTGGAATTTGAACGGCCTCCTGCGTTACGAATTTGAGATGGGCGGTGGTTATCTTGCTCTGCAAACAGATGCGCAGTATCGCAGTGAACATTTCTTTGCCCTTCTTCAAACACCTGCCTCTACTCAAGGTGGGTATGGGCTTCTCAATGCTTCAATGACCTGGACCCCAGAAGAAGACAATTGGAGCCTTCGTTTCTTTGTCAAAAACCTGACCGGTACCGAATACAAAGTTCAAACTTTTGATCTGTCGGGCAATATAGACAATGGCGGTG
>JBFOLV010000176.1:0-4449 GCA_040830325.1 Kordiimonas sp.
AATTGATAAATTTTCCGTAGAGCCGAAGGTGAAGAAAATTTACCGCTTTGGAAAAGCAATGATGTTAATGGAGCCGCTCAGATATGGCGGTAAATGCATCGATTCTGCTGGTGTTAGTTATATTGACTATCAACAGCTTGCGGGCTTTTTGCACAAATATGGTTTTATCGACTGCGCCGCGCTTGATATAGGCACGATACCCTTTCGGGCGGATCTTGAACACTATGTTGCTGAGCATTTCTGTGAACCAGTTTCAAAAAATAACGCCGCTGACGTAGCTTTGCATTGTCTGCTTAGGGAGATTATGGATAGGCCTACTAAACGAGCTAGTGATGGCCTAATAGGTACTTTAAAAAAGTTGTTTTGAAATTCATGGGTACATCATAGGTGCTTTTATCTAGTCTGTTGAGGGGAAGATACATGATTGAAGTAACATGCAAGACAAGCTGGCTGAAGTCGAGGGATGGCGGTAACCTGAATGTGCCACACGTCACACTAGAGAATAAAATGGCAGAGGCCTGCCTCTCGGACCCGTTAACCGGGCCCCTTAAAGGCAAAAAGCTCAAGATGCAGCGCGTAGACGCCAAAATCGGCGACCGGGGCCCCCTAGAGCTGGGAGGCGAATAATGACGAAGTTTCTCTCAATTGGAACGTTCGGCTTGGTTATACTTTGTTTTACCTCTGGGAACACCGAAGCTTCAGGAGATAGAAGCGCTGGTGTTCCTGAGTATTCACCCAATTCTTGTGTGGCCTTAATTGCAGAAAGAAAGGTAAAAGAGCCTTACTGTCACAGAGTAATCGAGCTAGCTGACAAGTTGACACATGCACATCCTCGCAACATCAAAGCTCAAATATCCTTAATCGAACAAATAAATTCAGTCTTGCTATCCAAGAATGATTTGGAGAGTACCTATCACTTTGGTTTGCAGGCAGCAGAGGGATTGTTGTTCGCGTCAAACTTGGAGGGCGCTGCAGAGGTTTTAAGGAGGTTGCCTCAATGGCCTTTGAGCACATCAATATACTCCTACTACTTAAAGATATATCTAGGCTCGATGAACGCACGACTTGGTTTGCCTTTGAGGGTTTTTTCATCAGTAGAAGATTTGAAATCTGCAATTACCGAGGCACTTCGCAAAGCTAAAGAACCGGTGTTTGCCAATAGGCTAGCATTCTCAGCAATTAACTTAGGATACTATTTCATACAAGTGGAACAATACAATAAAGCGATATCGCTGATGGATATCTGTCAGGATGCAAATGTCTTTCAAGGGGGATCCAATCTCGTTTCTATGTGCTACAGCAGCTTTTTGGATTTGGATACTATACCTTATTCCTACCGGCGGCAGATTGCTCGTAAACTATATGATTTGACGTGCAATGGTTCCTCTCCTGGCTTGTGTAGATTGTTGGGCCATAAATTTGAGAAATATGGATTGGGCGGAGCTGTGCAATGAATGGCATACAAATCCCTAGATGAATTGCTCGGGCGTTGTTCTCGGTAATTGGGTGCGATGGGGACACATTAATTCCGGTTATGAGCTATGTTTGGCTGTTTGAGCGTACCGTATGGAGTTAAACCTAGTTCTGCGTTCGGGCGTTATGGGGATAACTTTAAGTTTTCAGTTGATGAAGGACCAAGGTGGTCGCGGGCGTGAACTTGGATTCGGTTTTCTTGGTGGTTGGTTAAGCAGTTTATCCGGCAACTGAGTGCGTAAACCATGCCTTAAACCCAGCTAGAATTGGCTAAAAACAAGAATCTTTGCTAATCGTCCTATGGCGTCTTGCATAGCTGAAATCCTTATGCTAGAGGGAGCACGCATTTCGGCTGGTCAATGCCGTGAAAGGGAATGTTTTCTCCCTGTCAAAAATGATCAAAGTTCGCGTGGGACGCACTGGTTATAAAGAGCGTTTCATACAGTTTTAATAGGTTCAGACCTAGAGAATAGGGGAACATCCATAGTGACCTCGCACAAAGCGATAGTTTCTGGGATTTCAGGCCGCTACGCAGTAGCGCTTTTCGAGCTTGCGCTCGACGGTAAAGCGCTCAAGGCGGTTGAATCTGACCTTACCAATCTTAAGGAGCTGCTCGCAGAGAGCGCTGACCTTCGGGATCTGGTAACTTCTCCACTCATCAGCCGGGACGAGCAATCGAACGGTATCACCAAAGTTGCTGAGGCAGCCAAGCTTTCTGAGCTTACGGTTAAGTTCCTCGGTGTACTTGCGGCTAATCGCCGTCTAGGTGCATTGTCAGCCACTGTTGCTGACTTTGAAAAGCTGATGGCGCATCACAAAGGCGAAGTGAAAGCGGAAGTAGTAAGCGCACATGCTCTTACTAAGACGCAAATCACAGCGCTTAAGAAACAACTTAAGTCGGCTATCGGCCAGGACGTAGACATTGACGCTTCTGTTGATGAAACGCTCCTCGGTGGCCTGAAGGTTAAAGTGGGCTCTCGCATGGTCGATAGCTCGTTGAAAACTAAACTCGACAACCTCGCAATCACCATGAAAGGGGTTCAGTAATGGATATCCGTGCAGCGGAAATTTCCAAGGTCCTGAAGGATCAGATCGCAAACTTTGGCAATGATGCAGAAGTTTCAGAAGTTGGTACCGTTCTCTCTGTAGGTGACGGTATTGCTCGTGTATACGGCCTTGACCAAGTTCAAGCCGGTGAGATGGTTGAATTCCCTGGTGGCGTTAAGGGCATGGCTCTTAACCTCGAGAGCGATAACGTTGGTATCGTGATCTTCGGTGATGACCGTGGCATTAAAGAGGGTGACACTGTTAAGCGTACAGGCGCGATTGTGGACGTACCAGTTGGTAAAGGTCTACTTGGTCGTGTTGTTGATGCACTTGGTAACCCAATTGACGGTAAAGGCCCACTTAAGGACGTAACGCGTTCACGGGTTGAGGTTAAGGCTCCTGGCATTATCCCTCGTCAAGGTGTATCTGAGCCTATGCAGTCTGGTCTTAAGGCGATTGATGCGCTTGTACCAGTTGGTCGCGGCCAGCGTGAGCTTGTTATCGGTGACCGCCAAACAGGTAAAACTGCTGTAGCGATTGATAGTTTCATCAACCAAAAAGTTACAAACGACGCTGCTGCTGATGATAGCGGCAAGATGTTCTGTATCTATGTTGCGGTTGGTCAACAGCGTTCAACGGTTGCTCAGATTGTTAAGTCTCTTGAGGAGAACGGCGCACTTGAGTACTCAATCGTAATCGCTGCGACGGCTTCTGAGCCTGCACCAATGCAGTTCCTTGCACCATACACTGGTACTGCGATGGGTGAATATTTCCGCGATAACGGCATGCATGCTGTGATCGTACATGATGACCTCACTAAGCAAGCTGTTGCTTATCGTCAGATGTCACTTCTTCTTCGTCGTCCTCCAGGGCGTGAAGCATATCCTGGTGACGTATTCTATCTTCATAGCCGTCTTCTTGAGCGTGCTGCGAAAATGTCTGATGAACGTGGTGGTGGTTCCCTTACTGCACTTCCAGTAATTGAAACACAGGCTGGTGACGTATCTGCATACATCCCAACAAACGTGATTTCCATTACAGATGGCCAGATCTTCCTAGAGACTGAGCTTTTCTATAAAGGTATTCGTCCTGCGATTAACGTTGGTCTGTCTGTATCCCGTGTGGGTTCTGCAGCACAGATTAAAGCGATGAAACAGGTAGCTGGTTCCATTAAGCTTGAGCTTGCTCAGTACCGTGAGATGGAAGCATTCGCACAGTTTGGTTCAGACCTTGATGCGGCAACGCAGCAGCTTCTTAACCGTGGTGCACGCCTAACTGAGCTTCTGAAGCAAGGCCAGTACAGCCCGCTTCCAGTAGAAGAGCAGGTTGTTTCTATCTTCGCTGGTGTGAAGGGTTACCTTGACGGCGTTGACACAACTGACGTGACACGTTTTGAAGAGCAGTTCCTTGCTGAGGTTCGTGCGAAGCACGCTGATGTTCTTGGAACAATCCGGACTGAGAAAAAGCTTTCCGATGATACGACTTCTAAATTGAAGTCAATCCTCGACGCTTTTGCGAAGTCTTTTAGCTAAACTGGATGGGAGAGGCTGAGCAATGCCAAGCCTTAAAGACCTAAAAGTTCGCATCGACTCTGTTAAATCGACGCAGAAGATTACTAAGGCCATGAAAATGGTTGCTGCGTCGAAACTGCGTAGGGCGCAAGAAGCTGCTGAAGCAGCTCGCCCTTATGCAGAGCGTATGGAGAATGTGCTTGCTGGCCTCGGTTCTGCCGTTAAGGATCAGCCTGGTGCACCGCGTTTGCTCGCGGGCACTGGTAAGCATGATGTAGAGCTAGTAGTTGTAGCAACATCCGAGCGTGGCCTTTGCGGTGGTTTTAATACCAATATCGTGAAAGCGGCACGGATTCACATCAACAGCCTACTCAGCGAAGGCAAAACTGTTAAAATCCTTTGCATCGGTAAAAAGGGG
>JBFOLV010000177.1:0-3253 GCA_040830325.1 Kordiimonas sp.
AAACAGGCGGCCCTTTGCAAAAAGAAGATGGCCAATACGCCAAGGGCCTGGGCCGGGAACTGTTGCGAATAGTTCAGGTTCTTGGGTGTCATTCAGTTTATAGATCTCACCAGCCTGCCCGGCACCGACAAATACGTCGTCATTGTCTGTAATCGCTATGCCCAGCGGGTACTTGAGAATACCACCTTCTGCAACAGTGGTGACTGCACCGCTTGGAGTGATTTTTTTGATCGCTTTTGCGCTACCGGAGGTGAACCATAGGTTGCCTTTGCTGTCAGTCGCGACACCGTCGCCTTTAGGCCCTACTATGGCAAGGTCTTTTGTGGTTCCGTTAGGTGCAATGTGAGTAATTTTCTGGCCTTGCCAGTTGGTGCTATAGAAACTGCCACCTTGGGCCTGTGTGATGTCGATCGGTCCTCTGAGGCCCGATGCGAATTCGGTGACCTCTCCTGTAGAAGGGTCAATCTTTGAGATGGTTTTACCTTCCCATGCTGAAGCTACATATAGAAAATTGTCAGTTCCTAGTGTCATGCCATCAGCTTGAATTTTTTTGTTGAGCTGGATTGAAGAAACATCTGCGGCTGATAGAGCTGCTGATAAGCAGCAAATGGTAGCTGTAACCAGAGGAAGTGTTTTTAATTTTTTAAGCATAAAGTCTCTCGCTATTGATCATGCAGTTTTCCACTGCGTTCGATTCAACTAGCGATGTTTTTGATATTTATCGCCCCATCCGATAGGAAGTGACGTTTTTTTGTTATTCTGCAGCAATTGCCGATTGGCGTTTATATGCTGTTGGGGTCATGCCCGTCACTTCCTTGAAGGACCTGTTAAATGAGTTTTTGTTATTGAAACCTGCTTGGTAAGCAAGTTCGAGAACTGTTACCTTGCAGGATGTGTTTTCTTCTATCAGTCCCATGACTTCTTTGACGCGGTAGCGGTTAATTATCTTGAGGAAGCTGTCTCCAATCTCTTGGTTCAGCATCTGTGATAGATGGTGTGTTGTGGTGTTCAGCTTCGCGGCAACTGTAGGTAGCCGTAGTTCACAGTTGAGATAAGGTTTGTCGGTTTCCATGAGTGTTTCGAAGGCGCTGCGCAACGCTCGGCAATCTTCAGCAGACAATGTCGAGCGTTCGTACTTATCGGCCTCTCTTTCAGTGGGGGGGTAGTTTTCCTGAAAAGCTAATCGCTCTGTAAATAAGGTTGATCGGGTGAGGCTTATCACACCTGCAACTTGAATGAACAATCCGCTGATAAAGAGCCATGTGTGGTCAATTACTTCCCCGAATTGGCCCCAGAAGACTAAAGCAAAGAAGGTAATGAGATAGAATAAGGCCCAGCCAGTATAGGCTTTGGTATATATTTCTAGAACGCGGATGTTTTGATTAATCTCTGTGTCAGCACTTTGTTCTGCTTGTGTTAGTCGGGTGCTATGAATGAGCCTGTTGCTATAGGCGAGATAGGAAATGATCTGAATTATATTTGCTGCCAACATTAAATAGGTAAAAATAGATATCTCTATTTCTGTGTTTTGTTGTGCTGCAACTTTCAGTTCAGACGGCGCCAATATCCATGGCAGCATTGTTAGGAACACTAAAAAAGATGGCATCAGGTGGAGTATGTCTCTCCACCTATATGTTTTGCTGGCTGTCAACAAGAACCTTACGTGAAAGAAGTAGGCTGGCCCCAGTAAAAATAGAAAAAAGAAACTGCTGTTTGATATAGGCGCAAAATACTTGATTAATTCTGTCCTAGAGAACGTCATGTCGAGCAAATGCAGCGAGATCAGCGTGATTAGTAATGAAATCCATCTGGATGATTGATTAGTGTCTTTGTCACGAATAGCTATGTAAGCGGCAAGTAGTAAGCCTTGAAGCGCACTTGCCACGGTAATCATCCCTAAGAATCCAATTTCTCCAAATACGCTAGTCGTCATTCGCTTTCCCGTTTCAGGTCCATCATTACATCTGTCTGGAATATTAGGTCAACCAACTCGCATCTGACTGATGGCGGGCGTAGTGAGGCGCAAGTCATAAAATAAAAGTACCTTTCCCATTTTTGATTTTTTGAGAACATACAGTAAACAAATGTGATTAAGTCCATAATTTATAAAGATTTTTTGTAATTATTTCTGATTTCGGGTTTAAGAGGAAAACCATATAAATCCCATAATGTCCCATTGACCAACCATAAAAAACCATGATATCCCAAATAGGTTCAGGCGACGGTCTGAATGCTTGCTTGCCGCGTCCGCGGGAGCAGGGGGGAAATAATAGGGGCGAGTGGCATGGCATTTTTCCTGTCCACATTTACGAATAAGGTCGATAAGAAGGGGCGTGTCTCTGTCCCTGCGGCTTTTCGTAACGCCGTTGCAAACAGTCACTTCCCCGGTGTCGTTGCATATAAACCCCTCAATTTACCGTGCATTGAAGGTGCGGATATTTCTTTCCTGGAGCAGCTATCCGATCAGCTTTATGGGGACTTTGGTCCTTTCGATGAGGAGCAAATGTCAGTCGCTACTGCGATTTTGGGTGGTGCTAGTCAGTTGGCATTTGACCCTGAAGGGCGCGTGATGCTCCCGTTAGGTTTTCGAGAAGAAGCTGGCATTGAAGCTCACGTCACATTTGTCGGGTTGGGTCGTAAATTCCAGATTTGGGATGCGGCTGCCTACGAGCTCCATAAAGAAAAGCAATTGAAGCTGGCTGCAGAAACTGCGCCTAGGCTTTCGCCCTTTAAAGGGGGTGGCCAACAATGACCGAACAGAATTTAGTAGCGGACGTTCCTGGTAAACATATCCCTGTTCTGTTGGGTGAAATTGTAGATGCGCTTGAACCAAAAGACGGTGAAACATACGTTGATGGAACATTCGGTGCCGGCGGTTACAGTCGCGCTATCTTGAATTCGTCCAGTTGCAATATAGTTGCGATTGACCGTGATCCTGATGCTATTAAGCGCGCAGCAGAGTTTTCAAAAGAATTTCCTGGGCGCTTTAGGATTCTCGAAGGTTGTTTCGGGGATATGGCTGCTTTGTTGGCTGAGAACAACATTGGTGCAGTTAATGGTGTTGTGCTTGATATAGGTGTGTCCTCGTTCCAGTTGGATGAGGCTGAACGGGGCTTTTCCTTTAGGGAAGAAGGTCCACTAGATATGCGCATGGCGCAGTCTGGTGCCAGCGCCGCCGATGTAGTGAATACTTACTCTGAAGAAGATATCGCCAATATTATCTATCGGTTTGGTGAGGAGCGTAAATCGCGCC
>JBFOLV010000178.1:0-2319 GCA_040830325.1 Kordiimonas sp.
AGCTCAAGCCGCACAGCTGTATCGTCCAATGCTTGTTCAACTGTTAGCCGTGAGTCTTGTGCCAAAGAACCCTCTGAACTGAAACTGTAGATAATGGCGTCGCTGCGATCGAGGCCAGACAATATGCCATTACCCCCATAAACACTCACGAAACCATTTGACGCCACGGTCACGCCGTAAAGGGGATCACCACTACATTTAACTTTCAAATCCGTCAGGTTTGGACGGAGAGAATAAACTTGGTAATCACTCACACGCGTGCAACGATACCTGAACACTTCAATGACCTGCCGAAGCTTAAGAGCAATAGAAGCTTCTTCGGTACCTCGATTGATTCCACTATATATATCCAGCGCCAATTGACGCGGGTCACTCTCTGCATCTTGAGCGAAACTCGCTGCCGATACAAAAACTGTAAGCATGAAAGCAATAAGAGAACACAGATAACGTTGCATAAAGTATCCCAGAGTTTTCTATTCCTAAGCCATTGAAAAACAATCCTGCGCCGGATGCAATAACCGATTGAATTATACAGCTTAATATACGGAAAAGAGAAGGAGCTATCTGCACAAAAAAGCGGAACCGCAATCGGGGGAGGACATGCGGTTCCGCGCGACACAGTCAGATCAAGGGAGCTATTAGGCTGTATCAGCATCTTCTTTATACAAGATGGCCTGTTAACAAGCGGTAAACAAGAAACGGAAAATGAAGTTTTTTACTGAATCCCCCCATAAAACTGCAAAACCCGCAGAATACTTAGTATTCTACGGGTTATTGAAACGGATCACATTCTCAAAACCACACCATAAAAGAGTGCTTTCAATTTAAAGTTATGTTTCTCGCATCTTGAGTGCCGCAATGAATGCGCTGTGTGGAATCTCTACTTTTCCATACATACGCATTTTGGCTTTACCCTTTTTCTGTTTTTCAAGAAGCTTCTTCTTCCGTGTTACGTCACCCCCGTAACATTTCGCTGTCACATCTTTGCGCATTGCAGAAATTGTTTCGCGGGCAATAACTTTACCACCGATGGCGGCTTGAATTGGAATCTTAAACAACTGACGCGGGATCAAGTCTTTCAGGCGATCACATAATGCGCGCCCTCTGCTTTCCGCTGCGGACCGGTGTACAAGCATCGAAAGTGCATCTACCGGCTCCGAGTTTACAAGAATAGACATCTTCACCAAATCGGATTCCTGATGCCCACACATGTCATAATCGAAACTCGCGTACCCACGGCTTACAGATTTAAGACGGTCATAAAAATCATACACTACTTCGTTGAGCGGTAGCTTATACTTAAGCATTGCACGGGTACCAACATAGGTAAGATCTTCCTGGATACCGCGCTTGTCTTCACACAGTTTCAATACTGTTCCCAAATGCTCATCTGGAACAAGAATAGTTGCGTCAATCCATGGTTCTTCAATCCGGTCAATACGTGTTACTTCCGGCATATCTGCAGGGTTATGTAACTCTATCATGTCACCGTTGTGCATATAGATATTGTAGATAACGCTAGGACTGGTTGTGATCAACTCAATGTCAAATTCTCGGTTAATGCGCTCCTGAATAATCTCAAGGTGCAACATACCAAGGAAACCACAGCGGAAACCAAAACCCAGCGCAGTTGAGCTCTCCGTTTCATATTCAAAACTTGCATCATTGAGCCTGAGCTTACCAAGTGCATCTTTTAACTGCTCATACTCCGACGTATCAGCCGGAAACAGGCCGCAAAATACAACTGACCGACTAGGCTGGAAACCCGGAAGCGCTTCTGCACAAGGACGTTTCACGTCCGTGATAGTGTCACCGACATGTGTATCGGCCACTTCTTTGATTGAGGCTGTAATAAAGCCAACCTCACCCGGCCCCAGTTCCGGCACCGAAACACCCTTTGGCGTAAACACACCAACTTGATCAACCTTATGCTCGCTATCGGCGGCAATCATTTTGATCTGCTGGCCTTTTTTAATAACACCATCAATAACACGAACAAGCACCATCACGCCGAGATAACTGTCATACCAACTATCAACCAACATAGCTTTCAATGGCGCTTCTCTATCTCCTTCAGGGGCAGGTAGACGTTCAACAATACTATCAAGCACTGCTTCAATACCTATGCCTGATTTTGCGGAACATTCTACCGCGTCCGATGCATCGATACCGATCACATCTTCAATCTGCGTGCGCACCCGCTCTGGATCCGCAGCAGGCAAGTCAATTTTATTGAGAACCGGCACAATATCGTGATCATTTTCAATAGCTTGGTATACATTTGCCAAAGTTTGAGCTTCCACCCCCTGGCTCGCATCC
>JBFOLV010000179.1:0-5195 GCA_040830325.1 Kordiimonas sp.
AGCAAATCTACAAAGCTCAAAAAGAAGAAGGGGGGCCAACTGACGCACAGCAAGCAGACGATGCAGCGAAAGAGGCAGAAGCCGGAGAAGATGCAGACGATGTTGTAGATGTTGACTTCGAAGAAGTTGACGAAAACGACAAGAAGTAAGTTGGCCGCCTGATGCCGATTAAGGTTTGCCGTCTCTAAAGTTTTTGGAGACGGCGCCTTTGTTTCAGGCCAGGCAATTAAAGCGGGGAACCGCCTATGTCTAAACAAGATTATTATGAGCTGCTTGGCGTCGATAAAGGTGCTGATGAGAAAACGCTAAAAAAGGCGTTTCGTAAAGCAGCCATGCAATATCACCCTGATCGCAATCCGGGGGATGAAGCAGCAGAAAAAAAATTCAAGGAAATGGGCGAAGCCTATGATGTCTTGAAGGACCCACAAAAGCGCGCTGCTTACGACCAGTACGGTCATGCTGCTTTTGAAAACGGTATGGGCGGTGGTGGCCGTGGCGGTGCCGGTGGTGCTGGGTTCGACTTCTCTGACGTTTTTGAAGAGTTTTTCGGTGATTTCATGGGCGGCGGCGGTGGCCGGCGTCGCGGCGGTGGCCCTCAAGCGGGGCGCGGCAACGACTTGCGTTTCAACATGGAAATCAGTCTAGAGGATGCATACAACGGGAAAAGTGACAAGATCACTGTTCCAACGTCAGTAGGCTGTGAGCCTTGTAGTGGTTCTGGTGCTGCACCGGGATCAAAACCTGAAGTGTGTACCACTTGCGGTGGACACGGTAAGGTACGTGCAAACCAAGGCTTCTTCATGGTGGAACGTACATGCCACACATGTCAGGGCGTTGGTCATGTAATTTCTAACCCTTGTAAAACTTGTCATGGTGCAGGCCGGGTTAACAAGAATAAAACCCTTCAGGTTAAGATACCTAAAGGTGTAGAGGAAGGTACGCGTATTCGGCTTGCTGGTGAAGGCGAAGCTGGTTCACGCGGGGCCCCCGCAGGTGATCTTTATATCTTCCTTTCTATCAAGCCACATCAGCTCTTTAAGCGTGATGGCGACATGCTTTATTGTCAGGTACCAATCCCTATGTCGACAGCGACGCTCGGCGGTCAGATTGAAGTACCCACGATTGAAGGTAAACGGGCACGGATTAAAATTCCTGAAGGTACCCAGTCTGGGCGCCAATTCCGTTTGCGCGGTAAGGGAATGCCTGAACTAAACGGCGGCTTTACTGGTGATATGATTATTGAAACTAGCGTTGAAACGCCGGTTAACCTCACAAAACGTCAGCGTGAACTTTTGGAAGAATTTGCTGCGGAAGGTGGCGATAAAATTTCACCAAGGTCTGAAGGGTTCTTCACTAAAGTGAAGGATATCTGGGAAGATCTGACAGATTAAACAAGAAAGGCCAGCACACTAGCTGGCCTTTTTTATGAGGCTTAACTTTTTTCACCTTGCCAATATTCAACAGGGTCATGCTGCATGAAGGATACGTTGCTCCAACCTTCTGTTTCACCGCCCGGCGCTACGCCAGCCATTACCCCAACCTTTTTTGAATCTGGGTAGAAAACAACATCTGTTTTTTCCATCGTTGATATACAAAGAAACTCCGCAGCCCGTTCACTAACATTTCGTACTTGGTGCGCGATACCACTGTTAGCGGGAAAAGTGACATAATCGCCTGCCTTTAGAGTATGTGTATTTTCTCCCAGACGTAGAGAGACTTCACCAGAAAGCATGAAAATTGCTTCATCATTACCAGAGTGATGATGAAAAGGCAGAGCTGTTTTTCCTGGTTCTACTCGGTAGCGACTGCATCCAAGGTTGCATGTATCGGAAGTTGGTGTCATTGGCTTCCTGAATGTTTCAAAGTTGCCAGGCCCTTCAACTTTTATCCACTCAATGTCATCTGTGTTCTTGATCTTGGCCATGATAATTCCTGTCAGTAAATATGGATACTCAGGGATACTATGGCATGAAGTAGCTAAAACGAAACGAGAGTTTTATGGATTGTCTGGCAGTAATCTAACCAAGATATTTACTAAGAACGATCACAAGCTCTTCTATAATGGCTGCTGCTTTTTGTTCCTCTTTTTCCTCAATAGCCAAATCAATCATTACAGAAACAATTGTTACTGTTGTCGTCAGTATGGCAGTTTCTTTTGACGAAGGAATTTGAGCCCCGGAAGCTAAGAGGGTTTTCTTGATCAATTGGCCTAAGCTACTATCTGAGCCGGGCGTTGTTTCCCATAGTGATCGTTTGCTATTGGCCCACCGTGTTAGCAGTTTAAAGCTTGGGTGTAACTGGGCAGCTTTCCAGAAAGCATGAAGGATATCGCTTATAATTTCAGAGAAGGGTCTGTCGAGATTTGTCTCTTCTAGGGCGACAGACATTGAATTTTCGATATCAGTATATGCCCCATCGTAGAGTTGCATCAGGATATCATCTTTGCCTTCAAAGTACTGATAAATTGATCCAACAGGAATGTTTGCTGTTTTAGCAATGGATGTTGTGGAAATCGCTTCAGGGCCTTTTGTAATTAAAAGGTTTTCTGAACAAGTGAGTATCTTTTCTACACGTGCTTTGGCGCGGGCTTGTTTAGGCTGCTTTTTGGTTTGATACCCTTGTTCAGTCATAGCTTACCGTTTGTCTTACTTATCTTTTACAGTGACCGCCCAATGTTTAGGGGGTGCCATATCATACGGTATTAAGCAACTGCCAAAATATGAATAAGTTTCATTTTATTTGACCTTTGTGTTTTCTTGAGGCTAAAACAAAGTGTGTTTTAATGGATGTCATTGGAATACCTTTAGGGGTAGAGGGGAAAGCAATGAGACGCGCATTAGGTAAAATCTGGCTTAGTATTGTTATTTTTTGCAGCCCAATGGTGTATGCGGAAGGTGAACTTATCCGAATAGATATGTCGGGTAATGTTCAAGAAGCTTTGCAGGAGGCGCTAATTTTGGCGGAACCTGGCAGTGTCATTGAGCTTGGAGAAGGTCGTTTTGAATTTTCAGGTGCCCTGTCTCTAGATATCCCGAACGTGAAAGTTCGCGGCGCAGGTATGGATAAAACTATCCTGTCATTTTCCAATCAGAAAACCGGCTCGGAAGGCTTTCTTATAACATCTGATAATGCATGGATCGAAGGCTTAGCTATAGAGAATACGCCAGGAGACGGCATAAAAGCTAAGGGTGTTGACACCGTAACCTTTAAAGACGTGCGTGTTGAATGGACACGAGGACCAAACCCGGATAACGGCGCATACGGTCTTTATCCAGTTGAATCAAAGAACGTGTTGATTGATGGCGCTGTCGTAAAAGGCGCGTCTGATGCGGGTATTTATGTTGGACAGAGCCAACATATCATTGTTCGCAACAGTCGGGCTGAACTAAATGTGGCTGGTATCGAAATCGAAAACAGTTATTACGCCGATGTACATGACAATATAGCAACTCATAATACGGGTGGTATTCTCATTTTTGATCTACCTAACCTTCCACAAAAAGGTGGGCATTCTGTTAGGGTGTACAACAATAAGTCCATTCTGAATGATGTCGCAAACTTTGCACCCCCTGGTAATATTGTTGGCACAGTACCGCGCGGCACCGGCATTATGGTAATGGCAAACCGCGATGTGGAAGTATTTGGGAATGAGATTGGCGACAACCCGACAGTGAATGTGTTGATCGCTACATATCCGCGTGAATTTGATGATCCTGATTATAACCCATTTGCCCGCAATGTTTATGTGCATGGTAATACATACGGTAAGGGCGGGTATGAACCGGACACACTCGTAGCGGAGCTAGTGCAACCGAAGACAGGACTCCCTATTCCCGATATTGTTTGGGATGGCGCCGTTGATGGTATTTGGGCGGCTTTCTTTGGCCCAGATGACAATGATGCCATTTATATTGATGAAGCGGAGGGTACGACTTTTGCCAACTTGGATTTTGTCTATGACATGATTGTGCCCTGGGATGCTGATGTTGACCGAGATATCGTTAGTTATAAAGGCTCAATTGAGAGGCGAGCGGCAGTAGAGCTACCACAAGATAGTGCCGCAGAAACAGTGTGGGCACAGGCTGAAAAGCAAGCGGGTCGGTAACATTGTTTGGGTGCGAGACAGAGAAGCGATTTAGTGATGTGTTATATGCTCTAGTTGGTGTGTTGCTGTTTTTTACGGTACCAACGCATGCCGAGGTTAATGAAGCGGCGTTGATGCAGAAGCGCCCTGCTAAATTGCTTTCTGCTTATGGTTTGTTTGACAACCCAAAACAGCAAACGCCAACAGCCAGCGTTCTACCTTTTGCTATTAAGGTACCCCTATTTACCGACTATGCGCATAAGTATAGGTTTGTTTATATCCCGAACGGTGCAAGCGCCCGGTTTGATCCTGAAGAGGCTTTTGACTTTCCTATAGGGTCGGTACTTGTCAAAACATTTGCTTACCCAGCGGATTTTCGTAAACCAGAAGAAAATATCCGGTTGATAGAAACCCGGTTACTTATCCATCAAGAAAAAGGTTGGAATGCATGGGCTTATGTTTGGAATGATGAACAAACCGATGCTGTATTGAAGGTTGCTGGAAAAACGATACCAGTTGATTGGATCGATGAAACCGGTGTTCGTCAAAAAATTGATTATGTTGTACCCAATAAAAACCAATGTAAGGGCTGCCACACGTTCAATAAAAAGTTCTCACCAATTGGTCCCAAGGCTCGTAACTTAAATTATGAGCATTCTTTTCCAGATGGTAATAAAAACCAACTTGAGAAATGGGCAGAGGTTGGGTTTCTGACAGGGCTTCCTGCGCTTGATACTGTATCCTCTATTCCGGCTTTTGATGATGTTTCGGCGCCTTTAGATAAACGCGCACGGGCATATTTGGACATCAACTGTGCTCATTGCCATAGGCTTGAAGGACCGGCTTCTACATCCGGCTTATTTCTTACATATGGTGAAACAAACCCTACCACTTGGGGGCATAATAAAAGGCCTGTTGCAGCTGGTCGAGGCTCTGGTGGCCTATCCTATGATATCGCACCAGGAAAACCGGAAGAATCCATTCTCATATATAGATTAAATTCTGTCGATCCTGGGATTATGATGCCGGAACTAGGGCGCACGACCATTCATGCGGAGGGGGTTGTATTGCTTCGTGAATGGATCAATCAGTTAAAATAGTTCTTTTAGTA
>JBFOLV010000180.1:0-3703 GCA_040830325.1 Kordiimonas sp.
AATTCGCGGTTTGACGATTAGGCTCGAGCTGTTTGATGATATTGAAATTATTGGAACAAGTAGTAATGGCCGTGAGGCTGTTAAGCTTATCAAAGAGCTTAAACCTGACCTTGTTTTCCTCGATATTCAAATGCCGGGCTTTGATGGTTTCTCAGTGGTTCGGTCACTTGTTGGTCAGGTGGAAATACCACTTGTTGTTTTCGTGACAGCTTTTGATCAGTATGCGCTAGAGGCGTTTGAGACGCATGCTTTGGATTATCTCTTGAAGCCCGTTGAAGAAGAGCGGCTTTCGGAAGCAATTTCTAGAGCGCGAGAAGCACTGTCTCAGCGCGCTGCAATTGAACAAAATGCGCGTTTGGTTGACTTGATTGAAAATATGGACAGTCCGCCACAAGAAGCATTGACTGCCATTTTAGAGCAGCCGTTCGAGATGAAGGACGACAAATTCGACCCGCATTTACGGATTAAAGATCGAGGTCATATCTCCATCGTTGATGTATCGGATGTGGATTATATAGATGCTGCGGGCGATTATATGTGCATCCATGTTGGCGATAAAACGCACATATTACGCGAAACTATGAAGACAATGCAGAAACGTTTAGATCCTAAAGTGTTCCAGCGGGTGCACCGGTCGACAATTGTGAACTTAGACAAAGTACAAGAAGTGCGCCCGCATTCAAATGGTGAGTGTTTCCTAACACTAACCTGTGGCATGGAGTTGAAAGTAAGCCGTTCTTACAAAGATGTCGTTGGCAGGTTTTTGTAAGATATTCTACTATTTAGGTTTTGTCGCACGAACTAAATATTGAAATGTAGACCAGTCTTCAATTCTGTTTTTGGATATTTGATCAAGTGGTTTGTCAAATAGTTTTGCTAATGTTGCCAATCCATTAGCTGTATTTTTTGTTTGAAAAGAGCGAGGCGCGAGATACTCAAGTTCTAATCCTGCTGTTTGAAATAATTCGATTATCGTTGCTTTGGTAAAAAACCTCAGATGAGTACGGTCCAAGAGACCGGAATCTTTATAGTTAAATGTACCATTCACCAGTTCAAAAATAATGCTCCAATGAGAAGCATTTGGAATGCAGGCACATACAGTCCCGCCTGGCTTCAGGTAAGTTAGGTGTTGTTGAAGTGTTTGCCATGGATTGAGGAAATGTTCTAGTACATCACCGTAAATGATAAGATCGAATGCTTCAGGGCCATATAAATTTAAGTCCTTGAAGTCTTGTTCAGCATTGCCTGTTATGACTTTGTCACACCTTTCTTGAGCCTCCTTTGCGGCACTTTCAAATAATTCAAAACCTATACACTCTGATTGAGGGTTTATGCTTTTATATGCTTCAAGAAAGCGACCAGCTCCGCAGCCAAATTCAATGACCCGGTTAGCTGATTGGCAAATATCTAGGAGTTCAGCGTTAATATTTGAATAATATGAGGGTGTGGAGGAAGTCATTTGAGAATCCGGCGTAGTTAATTGTGTGTACAGTTTATGTGATTGGTACATGTTCCATTAACCGCGCGCCTAAGCGAACGGGTTCAATACGTGTAGTGAGGCCTGTCCGGTCATCAGTTTCAATGAACGTCCCACACACTGTTGCTGGACCGCCTGCCGGAGAATAACGTTCTTTATTCATCTTGGTAAGGAAACGGCTGATGGGTTCTTCTTTGTTCATCCCAATAACACTATTATAGTCCCCGCACATGCCGGCATCGGTCTGGTAACCAGTACCACCATCAAGTATCTGGCAGTCAGCAGTTGGGATATGGCTGTGTGTGCCAACAACAAGGCTTACACGGCCGTCAAGATAATGCCCCATAGCCATTTTTTCGCTGGTTGCTTCTCCGTGGAAATCAACGACAACAGCATTCACTGTTGCCCCAAGGCGGTATTTCTTAAGCACGTTATCGACCGCACGGAAAGGGCAATCCATTGCATTCATAAAGACACGCCCCATTGCATTGATAACAAGCACTTTCTTTCCCCGTGGGGCATCATAGACGTTAAAGCCTCGACCTGGAGTGCCCTCAGGATAGTTCACCGGGCGTAAAAGTCGGCCGTCATTGCCAATCGTCGTCAGTATTTCTTTTTGGTCGAATGTGTGGTTACCACCAGAAATAACGTCGGCACCGGCCTGTATAACCTGACCAGCAATTTTACTGGTTGTTCCAAAACCCGAGGCGGCGTTTTCCGCATTTACAATTACGAAGTCGAGTTTTAGCTTTTCTCTGAGGTCGGGCAATGCATCAATAGCTGCGTTGCGGCCTGTTCGCCCCATTAGATCACCCAAAAATAAAATCCGCATACCCGTTGCTTTCTAGCCGTCAAGAAGTTGTACCAGCCATGCCGGTAAGGTTGTTATTTCTTAGGGAGTATCACACCTGTCTCAGTAATCACACCTTGAAGAGGCCAGTCATGTTGTCCTCTTGGTAGATTTTCGACAAATTGTGCAGCATATGCAAAGCCGAATGCTTTGATACTGCTGTTGGCTGAGAGTGTTCTATCATAGTACCCACCGCCCCAGCCTAGCCGGTAACAATCTTCATCAAAAGCAAGTAAGGGCGAAATGAGGGCATGCGGTACAACCTCAGGGGCATCAGGCGAAGGATGAGCAGTGCCATACTTTCCTTGCTCTAGTGGATCACCTTGCCCCCACAGACGGAATGTGAGTGGGGTATTTTCTTGGGTCACCGCAGGCAGCGCGATACGGTAGCCTGCGCGCTCGAGTTTTTGCATTAAAAAACGTGGATCGAATTCATCACCTAAAGGCCAATAGCCAGCAATAATTGCGCCTCTTTCAAAAGAAGAGAAAAGCTTTAGTCCATGGTCTGCTGCTTGCTCTGCAGCAGCTATACCAAGCATCTCTGCGGCACCTGCGCGAATTCGTTTCGCCTCTACCCTAAGTGCTTTTTTGTGTGTGATTATGTTCATGATAGTCCTGAGGTAAGGGTGCGGGACCGCCTCTGCCGCTTTGACGTATGTATCCTCCGTAGCCTGATAAATCAGG
This sequence comes from Kordiimonas sp., assembly GCA_040830325.1. Classification (GTDB taxonomy): domain Bacteria; phylum Pseudomonadota; class Alphaproteobacteria; order Sphingomonadales; family Kordiimonadaceae; genus Kordiimonas. The sequence goes on from JBFOLV010000180.1 coordinate 3,012, forward strand.
TGGGCGCCGTAATGAGAAGGACCACGGTCCAAACCAGGGACAGCTCCCTAGGAGAACTTATAGCCCCGGGGATTACTGCATATCTTGCGCACAGCACAGAACCCGCGATGCCTATTTAAGGGGTAACGAGCTTTTCTGCAATAGCTTCTACCTCGGAAGCAACTTCATTCAGTATTCCTGCTAGGTCATCTTCGCTTAAGACGCCTATAAGGCCTTGATTACCTTTGCCTTCTAGAGAATCATGCAATTCATCAGCTATGATTAAGGCGGCCATTAAAATAAGCCGGGCTTCACTAACGTGGCCTAGTTTCCCTGAGATATCTTTGGTTTTGCTATCTACGTAGGCTGCAAGTTTGCTTAACCGTTCTTCTTCACCATCCGCACATGCGAGGGGGTAGAGTTTACCATTAATTGTAACAGAAATCTGGGCCATTTATGCAGTCTCCAACATGGCTTCAAGTTCAGCGATTGTTTTATCAAGCTCAAGTTTCAGCTTTGCTTTTTCTTGTTCCATTCCAGACAAGGCTTCTCGCAGTTTTGCGTTGTCTGTGTGTAAACTATTATCGTTTGCACTTTCAGGGTTGTTGTGTGCCGTAAGATCATCTTGTAGTTCAGCATATCTGTCTTTTAGTAACTGGTAATTTTGTTCAATTGCCGCCTTTTCCTGCTCAAGAACTTCTACTCTTTCGCTC
>JBFOLV010000181.1:0-2892 GCA_040830325.1 Kordiimonas sp.
AAAAGGATAAAATAGTAGTGGAAAATAGTGTCACTGTGTTGAGGTTTCCTATGTTGGCTCGGTATTTTAATAGTGCCCTGAGAAGGCTTTTTAGCTTTACCCGTTTCACGTTATATACTGGGTTGTGGATGGCTGGGATTGTCTTTGGATCTGACCTGAAAGCACAGGGCGAGGCGGATAAACGGTATCTGAGGCCTGAAGAACTAAAAAACTTCGTTGAAAATACGCTAAACGATCTCATGGATGAGTATCATATTCCGGGGGCGGTTGTAGCTATTACTGAAGGTAGGGATACTGTTCTGCTTAAGGGTTATGGCTATGCGGATATCGATAAAAAGATCGCCATTGATCCAGAGAAGCACGTGTTCCGTATTGCTTCTGTTTCCAAGTTATTTACATGGACATCAGTTATGCAGCTGGTGGAGCGTGGTCAGTTAGATCTGCATGTAGATATTAATCAATATCTTGATTTTAATATTCCAAACACGTTCGAACAACCTATTACCTTGTGGCACCTCTTGACCCATACTCCCGGGTTTGAAGATACAAACATCGGAGGAAGCGCTCGCTCAGGGGATAGACTCATTTCGCTAGGGGATGCTTTGAAAGCAGTAGTTCCAAAGCGAGTGGTGGAGCCAGGTGAGCGAACTGGATATTCAAATTATGGAGCGGCCTTGGCGGGATATATTGTGGAGCGGGTTTCAGGTGTTCCATTTTATGACTACGTGGAGCGAGAGGTTTTTAAGCCGCTTGGCATGACGCGCTCTAGTTTCAGGCAGCCAGTGGTGCCTGGTTTGCTGGAAGATCTGGTAACTGGATATTCGTATGACGAAGGCGAATATAGCATTGGGCATTATGAATTTATGAAGCGCTACCCGGATGGTGGTATGCTGACGACAGCGCCAGATATGACGCGTTTTGCGAAAGCCCATCTGGTTGGTCAGTTGGACGGTATTTCAATTTTAAGGCCAGATACTTTAGCAGATATGCACAGTCGTCAGTTTGCTAATATTCCGCAAGTTGCGGGTATGACGTTGGGTTTTATTGAAGCTCAATTTAATGGCCATAGAATAATTGCTCATGGCGGTGATATCAATCATTACACCTCTAAGCTATTTCTTATTCCTGAAAAAAGTATCTCTGTGTTTATCTCGTTCAATAGTGACAGTATCGGTGCAACACGCGCCTTGTTCATAAAGCGGTTTATGGATCGTTTTTTTCCGCCTGTAGAGAAAGGTCCTGTTGTCTTCTCTGACGCTCCTCTTGAGGATGCGACAGATGGTGTTGAGGGAACATATGTTTCAAGCAGAAGAAATTTCACAACCATTGAGAAAATAATCTGGCCTTTGATGACAGGGGTATCAGTGGAGCGTGTAGATAGTAAGCAGATTAAGGTCTCGTTTGCCGGTGACACATATGAGTTTGAGCGTTCACGCAAAGGCGTATATGTCGCGAAAGCAGATGAGCTGGCTGCTCAAGCTGATCTTGGCACATTATTGTTCACAGAGAATCCTGATAGGCGCCAGCGCGCATTGTATTTTTCGAGGTTTGCGAGTTTTGCGTTCGAAGAGACCTCTGCAATTGAAAACCTGAAAACTAACGCGATTTGGTTGATTACGTCTCTAGTCTTGTTGTTGTTGGGGGTGATGGCTGTGCTCAGCGCTGCACTCAAGCCAAGAAAAGTTCAGTATCTGGATACAGGCACGGGCATTAGCGAGAAGAAAATTTATAGGAACACTATTGTTGTTGTATTTTTTTCGGTTGTTCTGGTTGCTATATTTATCCTTCTTATCCCTAACATTATGACGCCAGAGCTTCTTTATGGTGCAACGTTCAATGAGCGTTTGGTGTTCCATTTGCCTCAAGTGTTGTTGGTGGTGGGACTAGGGCTTTTGTTGTTGATCAGACCTGTATTTCTGCGCGCCCCGACTGACTGGCTTTTACGTGTTGGTGTATGTGTGTCGGCGATGGGACTCTTTTCGTTTTTGGGGCAGCTGCATGTGTGGAACCTGATCGGTACTGGCGGCATACCAAATTTATAAAGTCAAATAAGGCTCCGTTTTTCTAAAATGATAGGTGGGATTGTCATGGAACAAACCGCAATGAGTGATCGCTCAAAGAAGTTTCAATTATTGGTATTCTTTATTATTGCCTCAGCGATACCTTTTGCCATTCTTGTGTCTATTGCTCTTTTGCCAGAATTTTATGACTGGTGGTATGGGCGCCCCTTTGCCTATGAAGTTGCTGTTCTGGAAGCCGCCCAGCAGCTAGGATATGATTTTGTATCGACCAATCTGATTGAGCGTGTTCCCGGCGTTATGCTGGAGCCGGTTTTATCAATTGCATTGATTTATGCTGCTGCTCCGACAATTGCTGCAGTGATCGTGATTTTGGCCATGAGTAACAAAGCTGCATGGCAAGACTTTGTGGGTAGGTACAACCCATTCCGGCAATCGCAATCGCACAAGAGAACGCTTTTATTGTATGGATCCTTAGTAGCAGTATCGCTGGCTATTCGAGTACCAGTTGTTATGATTGGGGGACTGGATACCATCGATTTTTCAGATGTTGTTTCTATAACAGCACTCTACACGCTGGCTGCATATGCGCTGGTAGACCAAGGCGGTCTTTTGGAGGAAGGTGGCTGGCGCGCTTTTGCTTTACCGTATCTGCTTGATAAGATGAAAACCCCTCTTCGTGCGAGTATATTTCTGGGCTTGGTTTGGTCATTTTGGCATATCCCGCGAGATTTGTTGAGTTGGGATCGAACAGCGCTGGATTTTATAGTTGAGTATGGTGTTTTTACTTTTGGTACGGTGACGACTTCAATCGTGATTACGTATTTTTTCAATGTTCTTGGTGGCAGTGTATGGCCTGCAATCATTTTTCACG
>JBFOLV010000182.1:0-3956 GCA_040830325.1 Kordiimonas sp.
ACAAACGGCGGCCCATCTTGGACAGATAGTCAGCGCCCTCTTTGATAATATTGATGGCAATCTCATCATTCTGTTGCGCCGCCTGAAACACACAGGGGGCAAACTGCGCAAATTTTGTAGAGCGAGCACCGGACATTTTTTCGACGATTGAAACCGCATCCGTCAGCTGCAGTTTTTCCAACATATGCTCAACAAGAACGCTACGCTTCTCAAAACCATCAAGCACAATCAAAGTATGCTTTAGGGCCTGCAATCCCATCCAGGCACCACTACTTTTGTCTCCAAATGGAAAACCGTGCCCGCCCATCACGTGAAGCGTATCATCCACATATGAGATACCAGCAGAGCCTGTGCCCGCGATAATCACAGCACCATTACCACCGTGATGTGCACCAAGGCATGCAATATGAAGGTCCGTTGTTACATGTAAATCCCGATAAGGGTGGTTCCAATTTTGAAGAGCAATACGCGTATTGGGAAGGTTCGCACCAGCAATACCAATACCTGTTATGATACCGCCTAATTCAGAACGTGGGATATCCGCTGCATCAAGCGCCTTATGTGTCGCATCCTTGATAGAGCGAATTGCACCGTCTAAATCCTGAAAGGCATTAGCCGGACCAGAAAGGCCCGTACCAAGCACACCTGAAGCTTTTGAAAAAAGCCGTGCCCGTGACTTGCTGCCACCCCCATCAACACCAATGTACAATTGGTTTTCTGTATTATCTTTTATACTCACCAGCAGTCTCTACTCGGAATCTTGTTGGTTTTTTTCTGGTGCCCCGCCCCACAGCTGAACATCAAACTTGTCGCACTGTAACGTGCTTTTCCTTAAAATGAAAGCGTTTTCATTATATTTACACTTTAATGATTATTTTTCTATGCTGAAGCACCGCGACGGGCGCCCATGTCACCACCACATTCATACCTACAGGCAATAGCAAAGCCATTTCCGGGCTCATAAAACCCAGCGCATAAGTGTATAACTCTTCCCCAAGAGGGCTAAGCCAAACCCAACCTGTAATAAGGGTATGAAGGACATACCCAGCGATAGAATTTATTCCGAAGGCCTGGCATGGTTTCGCCCAAGCAAAACCCCAGCTTTTCACATCGAGCAAATAATACAGCAACGCAAAGAGCAGAATAGCAAGGCCGCTCGTCCACAAAACAAAACTGCTGCTCCAAAGGTTTTTGTTAAGGGGAAATGAAAAAGACCACGCCCAACCAAGAGCAGCCAACACCATACCCCCAATAAGCAATTGCCCAATTGGCAAATGCCCGCCTTTACCTTTTACCCACTGTCCAAGTAGAACTCCCAAAAGCGCCTGCGCAATCGCTGGCAAGGTACTTATTAAGCCCTCAGGCTCATATGGAAACGGAGCTGACGCTGCAAACACCCGCCCGCCGAGTACTGCACGATCAAACCATTGAACAAAGTTTTGGCCCGGCTCTGATAAATCAACGACGCCATCCGGGAAAGGTAAAAACATTAGAGGCCAGTAGAGTAATAGAATTGCGGCCACAAGACCGACTTGAACCCGCAACGATGTCACCATAAAGATGAGTGCAGCGCCGATAAACACCAACCCAATACGCTGTAATACTCCCAGCAATCGGAACAGCTTTTCCCCGTCTAGATCATAGAAATAGAATGTTAGGCCAAGGCCAATAATAAATAATAGTGTACCACGCCAGATGATACGCCGTGCCAGCTCAAGCGTTAAACCCGTTTTCTCTTTCACAGAAGATAGAGCAAAGGGAATAGACATACCTACGATGAAAATAAAAAACGGAAACACCAAGTCTGCCAACGTCGTGCCATGCCAATCGGCATGTAGAAGTGTACCGTAAACAGGGCGCTCGCCCCAGCCGCTGTATATTGCTGCACCGTTCACAACAATCATACCAATAACGGTAAGGCCTCGCATTACATCTAACGAAAGCAGTCTCTGTCCTGCCATTCAGTCCCCCCGGCACTAGACGCGCCTTAGATATTTGCTCAATAACGAACAGCTTCCCCTCTGCTCGCCTTAAAAACACTTAAATTGAAAACGCTTTCATTTAACATAATAAATGCCACTAAGCTTGGCAAAGAAATTCTACTTCTACCCCAAAGTTCCCGAAATATTAGTCACTAAAATGCCACAACAAACCAAAGTGATGCTATCGGCCAGCATAAACCTTGGCATATCAAGGCGCAGTCTTATATCAACCTTTCGATATACATTCCGGATGTCATTTTTTGGGGAGGGGAGACTGACATGGATCAAATATCTAAGATAATTCTGGTAGTCATTGGCTTTATAGCTGCACTGAACGCCGGCGCGAGTTATGCGCAAGAAAGCTCAACCCAGTATCACTTAAAGGCTGAGCTCTCTGATGATTACACCACTCTAGATGTATCTGCTCTTATCCGCACAGATATCCCATCAAACGCCCAATTAAAATTCATGCTAAATCGCCACGCGGTAATTCAGTCAATCACCCTTAATGGCCAAAACACACCGTATAATTTTGATTTATCAGGCCCAGCACCCAGCGAGTTTGTTGAGGAAAGCCGCCTTCTATCAATTCCGGTACATGAAGCTACTTCAGAACGCGCCAAGTTGAATATTTCATATTCAATTGCCTTGTCCGCAGTGAATGCATTTGGCCACATAAAAACTGAAACCCCCAATGTAGAACTGAACGTATATTCGGCATGGTTCCCTGTAATAGAAAACTTCGGCAGTTTTCAATATGTAGCAGACATCGAGTTTCCTGAAGGGCAGAAACTGTTTGGGAATGCTGACGTAATAATGGTCGGGGACCAATGGAAATTCACCAGTGCAACTGAAGGTTTTGATATTGTTGTCTTTGCGTCACCACAGCTAGAAACACTATCATTCACTACAGGGAAGTCCGCCGTATCTGTCACCCACTTAGGTGCTGATAAAACAGTTGTTCAACAACTTTCAAAGGACATACCTGACATTTTAAGTAATTTTGAAAACTGGTTTGGGCCAGTGGGCAACACCAAATCTAAGTATGATTTTGTTATAACCCCTCGTCCGAGAGGCACGTCTTATTCCCGTGGAAAGTTTGCGGTAATGACAGATGTAGCCCCCGAAGAATACGCTCGACTTTTTGCCACTACCGGGCACGAGATAGGTCACTTCTGGTGGAACAAGGCCGACAGCAGCACATGGCAAGACTGGCTGAATGAGGGTTTTTCTGAATATGCCGCCATCGCTGCACTCACCGAGAAATTCGGTAAAGAGCACACAGATACGATCTGGCACAAAGAAGAACAACGCGCTGCCTCTCTGCCCGCAATCAAAGGGCTTGCCCGTAACGACAAAAACGCTGAAAAAGTCTTCTATAGAAAAGCCGCATACCTATTGCACAATCTGCGATCTCAAAGTGACAGCGAGACATTCATCAACTTCATGAAAGCGGTTCATGCTGAAAAGGTTACGAACACAGAGCAACTGGAACATCTAGTTGCCGCCCACTACGGCAAAACCACCGCAGCGTGGTTTGCGAAACAACTATCGCTCTAAGCCATGCGTTATAAATTTAATTGCTTCAAATAATTTATGTGAGGCAATGTATTTTGCAGGGCGTTTTCAGACATGCGGGCCAGCTGGTCATAAATTTGCTGGCTTTCTGTCGCACTCAAGTTCATCTGAAGTTTGGGATAGTGCTGCATACCATATAAAATGAAACGGTAATTCTCGTCGGTAAACCCCGTTGAAAACGCGCCCGCCAGGTCTTGGAATTCACAAATTTTATGTTGCCAAACATCAAGCTGGCTCTTGAGCCAGTCGCAGTGCTCCACTGTCGCCTGAGCATTTCTCCAAAAATCACTATCATCGCGGTTAGATAGACAATAATGCAAAACAATGAATTGCTTCAGGTCCTGATAGAAGCCTGTCATCAACCGGTTAAAGCTGTCTTTCACACCTTGTGGCGGG